>JAQUPB010000014.1 GCA_029004185.1 Bacteroidales bacterium
TTAAAACCAGTTCTTTGCCCGAGTTAACACTTATGTTTGATAAAATAACGTCATTATATCCCAAGTATGATATTTTCAAATTAACTCTGCCGACAGGAATTTTTTCCAAACGGAATTTTCCGTCAACATCGGTTACAGTTCCGACAAGCGGATTGCTCCCCGGAATAATGATGTTTGCTCCGAATAGCGAAGTTTTCGTGTTTTTATCAATTATTGTTCCCCGTATTGTTTGTGTGATGTTTTGGGAAAAGGAAATAAAAGTGATTTTAAAAACTAAAAAAAATAAAATGATTTTTTTTATCATATTATCCGATGAAAAATATTCAGGCAAATTTGCAAAATTAAATTGAGTTTTGTTCTTCCTCCGCACCGGTATCAACATTAGGAGTTACATCAGGGTTTGTTACAATATTCACATCGGCATCAATATCAGTATCGGCATCAACATCGGTTTTTTCAGAAAAAAACACAGGTCTTATGCCTTTTAATTTATCCTGCAGGAGTTTTCTTGCTCTCATAAGCTGTGATTTGGAAGTATTCTCCGGAATTTCGAGAATTTCTCCAATTTCTTTGTGGCTATATCCTTCAACAACATAAAGGTTAAATACCATACGATAAACTTCCGGTAATCCCTGTATTACCTTCAGTAATTCATTTGCCGACATTGAAGAAATCTGGTCGGGATTTATATCGGGATTATTCTCATACATATCGGTTTCTTCATGCGAATATGAGAATTTTAAATTCTTTCTGTAAAAATTTATCGAAGTATGAACCATGGTTCTTCTTACCCATCCTTCGAGCGAACCTTCATTGCGGAAGTTCTGCAGATTATAGAAAACCTTTATGAATCCTTCCTGCATGAAATCTTCAGCTTCCATCTTATCTTTGGCGTATCTCATACACACTCCAAACATCTTGGGAGCAAACCTCTTATAAAGTATTTCCTGTGCTTCCTTAATATTCTGAAGGCATTTCTCAACAAGATCAATATCATCACGTATCTTCATCTACAATGAATTCTGTGAAAAATTTTCCGGATTAACCCGATAAAATTACTCAATAAAAAAATTAAAAAAAAATTTTACTCTTTTATACAAGACAGGGTTTTGAACAAAAGGTTGCAAAACTTTTTTAATTTATACCCTTTTACTTGATTTAGTATAAAGAAGTTCTGAAAATTATTTTAATATTAGCTTTTTTATATATAATTTCGCTCTTCTAACAGATAAACAAAAAGCCTTATGGAAAAAACTAAAATTGCAATTAACGGATTTGGAAGAATCGGAAGAATTACATTCCGTGCTCTACTTAAAAAAAGTAATATTGATGTTGTTGCCATTAACGATTTAACCGATAGCAACACTTTAGCACATTTACTGAAATACGATTCCATTCACGGACGCTTTCCCGGTGATATCGCCGTTGAAGGGGAATATCTTATTGTTAACGGTAAAAAAATAAAAATTTACGCCGAAAGAGACCCTGCAAATCTGCCATGGAAAGCTTTAGGTGTGCCTATTGTAATTGAGTCAACAGGAGTTTTCCGCAACAGGGAAAAAATGTCAAAACATCTGCAAGCCGGCGCACAGAAAGTGATATTATCTGTTCCTGCCGACAGCAAGGAAGATGTTGATATTACCGTTGTTCTTGGTGTTAACGACAATATGCTGAAAAAAGAACATCAGCTGATTTCAAATGCATCGTGCACTACCAACTGCCTTGCTCCGATTGCAAAAGTACTGAACGACAATTTCGGCATTGTACGGGGACTCATGAACACCATTCATTCATACACAAACGACCAGGTAATTCTTGATTTCCCTCATAAAGATTTACGCAGGGGAAGGGCAGCAGCAATGTCAATAATCCCGACAAAAACCGGAGCCGCAAAAGCCGTGGCACTTGTAATTCCGGAACTTGACAAAAAACTTGACGGTTTTGCAATGAGAGTTCCTACTCCCGATGGTTCTGTTGTTGACCTGACATGTGAACTTCAAAAAGCCGCAACCAAAGAAGAAATCAACGCAGCCATGAAAAAAGCAGCAGAAGGACAAATGAAAGGAATATTAGAATATTGCGTTGACCCAATAGTAAGTTGCGACATAATCGGCAATACTCATTCTTCTGTTTTCGACTCAAAATTAACACAGGTTATAGGCGATAACTTTATAAAAGTAATATCGTGGTACGATAATGAAGTTGGTTATTCCAACCGCTTAGCCGATTTGAGTGAAAAGGTTGTTTAGAATAATCCGACAAGAAGAACGAAAAAAAATCAAAAAAACACCAAGTATAAAATAAATTTTTCTTTGCGAACTTTGCATTTTGGTCTTAGCGTTCTTTGCGAGAAAAAAAATAAAAGTTTCACGCAAAGTACGCAAAGATATCGCCAAGAACGCGAAGGTTTCCGTGAATATATTGAAATAAAAATCAGAATTTGACTTTTTTGGTTGAGATTTGGTGCAGTTTAATATAAGAAAAACTAAAAATATTGATATTTTATTTCTAGAACATCTGCCTTACTTCATTTTTCAAATACTCGATAGCGGCAGTAGTAGGAAGTTTTTCGGTGCGGTATTCCATTTCAAGTAAAACACTGCATAAGTCCTTGCCTGTTGCTTCTTCGGGAAGTTTGCTTACGGCAATAGTAATCATTTTAATGATTTCTTCTTTTGAATTTTTAACCATTTCCCATGCTTCATCTGAAACATAAACCTGCTGGGAAAGGTTATGGTCGAACTCACTGCGGACATTATTCATCAAATCCATCTGCAGTTGTTGGGCAGTTGTTTTACTTTTTGAAACTCTTATTACAAGATTGCTTGGCGATATCCTTTCTAGCAGTAATGCCAGTCTTTCATATGCCTGCAGGCGTATGGGAGTAATAATTTTTTGTCCCCCAACTTTTACGTCAACAAGTTTTCTTTTATGTTCAATGTCAAGGAAATTCCTGATTAAAATGTAAGTCGTTGCAAGCACTACCAGCGAAGGCAGTACGTATTTTGCGATTTCAAGTATTTCATTCATGAGAATAAAGATTTTAAAAATTAATATCTATAGTTTAAATTTCATGGCTAAAGCCCATTTTTACTGAGTTTTATGACCCCGCACTTAAGTGCGGGGTCATAAATATAAACACACTTTTGGACTTTAGTCCTGATTTAAAATGATTATTTTTTACTTAATTTATAAAATTTCCTTTCTTAAATAATTTAATCCGGACAATAATAAAAATTAACAATAATAAAATCAAACATGAAACTACTGATGAAAATTTTGCAATGTAGTCGCCATGTTTTACATAAAAAGTGATTTCATTATTTGCCAAAATATTCTGTTTAATAACTGCCGGTGTCCACCATTTTGTGGGCTGCTGAACATCTCCCTTTTGATTTATGAAACATGAAATTCCGGTATTTGCGGCTCTTGCAATGCTTCTCCTGCATTCAATGGTTCGTAGTCTCGCGTATGCACAATGTTGCCTGTAACCCGGAGTATCTTTCCACCAGCCGTCATTTGTAATTATGAAAATAAGATTTGCTCCATTTGCAACATATTTTGAAATAAAGTTGCCGTAAATGGATTCATAGCAAATTGCAGGAGCTATTCTGAAATTACCGTCATCGGTTTTGAAAACTGTTCTTTCCTTCTGTAAACCCAGACTTCCAGTTGTACCGCCGAGGTTTATTGCAAATTTTTCAAATGGTTTGAATAATGCGGGAAATGGAATTTTTTCAACCCCGATTACAAGTTTTGATTTATGATACAAACGAATATTTTCCTTATTATCAATAAACATTGCCGTATTATATGCATCGTAATATTCTTCTTCATTCATCTTTCTTGCAGTATTCGGCAATTTCTCACCTCTTACGTAATGTTTATATGACGATATACCTATAAGTGTATTTAATCCCGGATATTGTTTAAAAAATGATTTCAGTGTAATTATGCTTTCATAATTATCAATTTCGTTTTCCCAAATTCCTTCTGCTATTGCCGTTTCAGGAGCAACAAGAAAATCGGTATTTGTATCAATTTTTGTTTTTGCAAGAGAAAGAAGTTTTTTCAACTGTTCATCGTAAGCCATTCCGCCGAACTTTTCATTATAAGGATCTATGTTCGGCTGAACTATCACCACACTTGCAATATTTCCTTTTTCCGTATAATTATTATAAATAATATTTGAAATAGTAACCGGAGCAATAACAACTACAGCGGCTATCAGAAATCTTACCGTAATTTCTTTTATTTTCTTTTTATCAATAATTATTTTTTTAAGAATAATAAAAAACAAAATGTTTGTAACAACAACCCATAGCGAACCCCCGAAAACTCCGGTAAATTCATACCATTGAACAAGATTTACGTTTGATGCAAAGCCATTACCGAGAGTCAGCCAGGGCCATGAAAGCTCCCATTCTGTGTGCAGATATTCAAACGCAACCCAGTAAAAAACAAATGCAATATATCCCTGAATGTTTCCAAGCCGTTTTTTTGTAACATGAAAAACCGTGAAAACAACAGCCATGAAAAGTGAATTAAAAATAAATGCGAGTGCGGCTCCTGCAAAAGATGCATAACAAATCCACCATGTTGTAAGTAAATTCCAGGTAAGAAAAGTGAGATAAGAATAACTGAACATATTCCACCAGTTATACTTTTCTTTATTTTCGGAAATAAAATGTTCAACAAACAAAAGGGGAATGAATGAAACGAAAAGCAATGGAGCCAATCCATTCACAGGCCATGCAAGCCAAAATAATATTCCACTTAAAATGGAAAGTAAAATTAAATATATTTTTTTCATTTTAAAATTTGCCACAGATTCGCAGATTATTATTCTGAATATTTTTAAATCCGTGAATCTGTGGCTGTTTTATTTTTATCTTATCGCAGCATTTATTTGCTGTTGGTATGCTTTCACAAGGTTATCCATCACTTTTTCTATTTCATTATCCAACAAGGTTTTTTCTTTATCCTGCAAAATATAGCTAACAGCATACGATTTTTTTCCTTCGGGTAATTTATCTCCTTCGTAAATATCAAATAAATTAACTTCTTTCAGCAATTTTTTTTCTGTTTCGAAAGCGATTTTTTCGATTTTTTCAAATTGAATATTTTTATCGAGTAGCAATGCAAGGTCGCGCCGTACTTCCGGAAATCTTGGCAGTTCCGCGAATTCAGTTTTGCTGTTTTTTACAAGTTCGAGTAATTTCTCCCACTTTATTTCTGCAAATAACACTTCGTTCCTGATATCGAAAATTTCTGTTATTTTCTTACTTAATGATCCGAATTCGGCAATAGTGAGTTCTTCGGCTTTTCCTTTAAACTTTATCGTTGCCTGATTGTTATAAATATCCTGTTTTGAGTTTTTTATTTCTATTGAATATCCTGATAATCCTACACGCTTTAAAATATTTGTTACAATGTTTTTTATAAAATAAAAATCAACTTTTTCATCGGTTGTATTCCAGTTTTCCGATTGCTTTCTGCCCGTAACAAGAACCGAAAGATTTTTGAATTCGGAATAATTTTCCAGTGTTTTTATTTTAGGATTATTCAGATTATGGTATGTTTTGCCGAATTCGTAAAGTTTTACATCCGCATTTTGCCTGTTTTGATTATAAGCAACTGCCTCCAGTCCGCTGAACAGCAGTGTTTGCCTCAGAACATTCAGCTCTTTACTCAAAGGATTCTGAATTACGACATTATTTTCACTTTTCAGTGTTTCCAGTTTTTCGACATAATCGGCATTTGTGAGCGAATTACACATTATCTCATTAAAACCATTTGCAGAAAGATAATCGGAAACAGTATTCTGCAATTTTTCCTTATCCGGTTTTTCGGCAAATGTTAATGACGACCTCAAAAAATCCGGAAGAGGGATATTATTAAAACCATAAATTCTAAGTATTTCTTCAATTACATCAACTTCCCTTTGAACATCAACTCTGAACGGAGGAACAGATAAAACCAATCCCTGATTATTTTCGGAAATTATTCTTATGTCAAGATAAGAAAGAATGTTTTTTATTAAGTTTTTATCGAGCATTTGCCCTACAAATTCTTCAAAAAACTTATATCTCAGTTCAACTTTGAAATTTTCGATTTTCGCTGGGTAAACATCAACAATATCTGAAGAAATTTTTCCGCCTCCAAGTTCTTTCATGAGCATTATTGCCCGTTTCATTGCATAAACAGTATTATTCGGGTCGGTGCCTTTTTCGAATCTGAATGCCGCATCAGTTCTCAAATTATGAAGTTTCGAGCTTCTGCGGATTGACATCGGATTGAAATATGCACTTTCGAGAAAAATATTTTTTGTTTTTTCGGTAATTCCCGAGTGCAAACCGCCATAAACTCCGCCTATACACATTGGTTCTGTCGCATTGCATATCATCAAATCGTTTTTAGAAAGCTGTCTTTCAACCCCATCAAGAGTTATAAATTTGGTTCCCTGCGCAAGTTTTTTTACAATAACTTTATTTCCTTTTATTTCATCGGCATCGAATGCATGAAGCGGTTGTCCGAATTCGTGCAAAATATAATTCGTAATATCAACAATATTATTTATAGGATTTAAGCCAATTGCTTTCATGTAATTTTTCAGCCATTCCGGTGATTCTTTTATTTCAACGCCGGTAATTGTTATTCCCGAATATCTTGGGCATGCTTCAGCATCTTCTATAACTACTTCAATTTTTTTCTCCTCATTATCAATTTTAAAATTATCAACAGATGGATACTTTATATCAAATTCTTCTACGCTTTTTGAATTTCTGAAATTTAAAGTTTTCAAAACTGCCGACAAATCCCGTGCAACACCTATATGTGAAGTTGCATCTGCCCTGTTTGGTGTTAATCCTATTTCAAAAACTTCATCTTCATAAACATTAAAATATTCTTTTGCGGGAGTACCGGTTTTTGCTGAATTATCAAGAACAATAATTCCTTCGTGCGAAGTTCCTGTTCCCAGTTCATCTTCGGCACATATCATGCCTTCCGAAAATTCACCCCTGATTTTTGATTTTTTAATTTCAAATTCTCCTTTTGGTGAAAATATTTTAGTTCCTTCAATAGCAACAACAACCTTTTGTCCGGCTTCAACATTAGGAGCGCCGCAAACAATGCTTAAAAGCTTTTCGCTTCCGGTATTTACTTTTGTTAAACTTAATTTATCGGCATTCGGATGTTTTGTTTTTTCTACCACTTCGCCAATTACAAAACCTTTAAGTCCGCCTTTAATTGATTCGTATTTTTCAATGCCTTCAACTTCAAGTCCGCAGTCGGTAAGCAATCTGCCAACCTCTGCTGCAGGCAAATCAATTTTTATATATTGTTTGAGCCAGTTGTAAGAGATTTTCATTTTAGTCTACAATTTAAAAAAACATTTCACGCAAAGCACGCAAAGATTATAACGCAAAGTACGCAAAAAAAAGTTAAGCAAAGTTAAAAAAATGTGTTGTATTTTATATTAGATTTTGAAAACAAAGGAATAAAATAAACCTGAAATACAAAGAAATATCAAAACAATTGACAGTATTATTGTTTAATCTTTCTTTTTGATTTTTATTACAAGAATCTTTTCCTTTTTAACATTTTGGCTTGCTAACCATTTAAAAAGTCCTTCTTCAGTGTCGTTTTTATAAAATTCCCCGAATTCATCAGGACAATAACTCGAATAACCATTTACTGATTTTATTCCAACCGATTGCGCCACCAACATCATATCAAGATGTGTTATATAAGCAGGTTGTATTGAATCTATGAGGGCAACAGCTTTGTATTTTCCGTATTCATATTTTTCAAGTTCGGTCAATAAAATTTCTTTTCGTTTTATTAATCCGGCTTTTTCTTCTCTTTGAATGTATTTAGGCGAAAAACAGTTATCGGCAAAAACAAACAGTGCGAATAAAAAGATGTATTTATTTTTAAATCTTACAAGCACATAGCCAATAATTAAAAGCAAAATAAAAATCTCAACATGCATAAAACGTGTTAATACTTTCATGCTGTTTATTCCGGGGAGCTTAAATATCAATGCATATAATGTAAGTCCGCTTTCTGTTCTTATATGAATCAAAACAATGATAACCGAGGTTATAATAACAGATTTCAAAAGCAATGGCGTTTTAATTTTTTTATACCAGTTATAAAAAAGATAAAATGGAGAAACAATAATTGCCGCAAGAGGAATTATCCCTAAAAACAAGTAATGTAGCCACCATTCGGGTACATCTGGTTTAGTTATGTCAAAAAGAAATCCCCATGCAACCGAAGCCTCATGCGGAAACAAAAAAGAATTCCATAACGGCAGATTTATTGTAACTTCTCTGTATAAACGCAACCCTACTATGTTTGACATTTTCAGATATGGAAGCAAGAGCCACTGAAAAGCCAAAAGCGATAAGAAAAATATAAGTGATGTGTATGCTAGTTTTTTATTTTTAAAATAATAAAGCAAATCTTTCCATTTTTTTGAAATCAAATAATAAATAAAAACAAACAATGCAGAAAAATACAAGAGGTAAAACCCTGTATAAACAGCAGAACAAAGCTGAAATATTATACCGAAACAATATATGAGCAGGTATTTTGCGGAAGGGGTAATAACCATTTTGTAAGCAGCATAAAAAACAACAGGAACCATGAAACGAACTATCATTTGCATGAAATTGAGCTGACCTAAATTGAAAACTGAAAACGCAAATATCCATGCGAGAACCAGAGCAACGTCAGAGCGGTTAAACCATTTTTTGAATACAAAATAACTGCACCAATAATTAAGTGAGCAAATACAGATCCACCATAATTGATAAGAGCTTTCAGGAGAAAATCCTAAAAATCTCCAAATGGAATAAAAAGGTAATGTTCCCAGCATACTATCTGATAAGGCAATCGAATTTTTAAAAGGATACATGAATTCTCCGTCCCAAAAACTCTGAACATTGCCTGTTAACCAGCGGTAACCATGTTCTAATAAATAATTAATGAATCTGGAATCGCCCAGGTCACCGGGGATATATTCCAGATTATCACCCAAAATGCGAATACAGAAATACCAAATTCCTGCAATGAAAGCAATCAATGGAGCGAACTTATAAATTAATTGAGTTAATTTCAATTCTAAAACATTTTATACTTGTTTAAAAATTATTTTATTTACAAATTATCAATCCTTCAATCTTGTAATATTTCAATTATTAATTAGCTAATCCTGCTCCAATTCGGTTTATTTTTATTCAGATTTATAAAATGCTTCCTTATATTCCTGTTTTCTTCTTTCTGAAGTTGCGGGTCGGAAGAGAGAACATCGGATGCTATATTTCGGGAAACGCTTATTAGTTTTTCATCTCTTATTAAATCTGCAATTTTCAAATCAATTATTCCGCTTTGCTGAGTTCCTGCCATATCGCCGGGACCGCGTAAACGCAAATCGGCTTCTGCAATTTCAAATCCATCGTTTGTTCTTGTCATTGTCTGCATTCGGATTTTTGCATCGTTGGTAAGTTTCGGTGAAGAAATCAAAATACAATATGATTGCTCTCCGCCTCTGCCAACTCTGCCTCTTAGCTGATGTAATTGCGATAAACCGAATCTTTCGGCGCTTTCAATAACCATTGCTGTTGCATTTGCAACATCAATTCCCACCTCTATAACTGTTGTTGCAACCATAATATTTGTTATTCCTTTTGCAAATCTCTCCATTTCAGTTTCCTTGT
Organism: Bacteroidales bacterium; assembly: GCA_029004185.1. Lineage (GTDB taxonomy): Bacteria > Bacteroidota > Bacteroidia > Bacteroidales > JAHJDW01 > JAQUPB01. The sequence continues at coordinate 9,729 of JAQUPB010000014.1, forward strand.
CTTTGGTTTTCATTTGCCCGTGGCAGCAGCTTATCGCGTATTTAGGCAAAGGAAATTCTTTTATCAGACTTTCATAACCTTCCTGCAAATGTTTTAAATCAAGTTTTTCAGATTCTTTGATTAATGGATAAACAATATAAATCTGCCGTCCCTGATTTATCTGGTCGCGCATGAATTTGTAAACCTTGAATTTTTCAATATCGTAAATGTGAATTGTTTTAATGGTTTTTCTGCCCGGAGGCATTTCGTCAATTACCGATTTATCCAAATCGCCGTAAAATGTCATTGCAAGAGTACGCGGGATGGGCGTTGCCGTCATAACAAGTATATGCGGAGGAATTTGGTTTTTTTTCCAAAGCTTTGCGCGTTGCTCCACTCCGAATTTATGCTGTTCGTCAATTACAACAATGCCGAGATTTTTAAACTGAACGTTTTCTTCAATTAATGCGTGAGTGCCAAGTAATATCTGCAATTCGCCACAGTTTAATTTATCAAGAATTGATTTTCTTTCTGCCGATTTTGTAGAGCCGGTGAGCAATGCAATTTTAATATTAAGTCCTTCGAGCATTTTTGAAATAGTTTCGAAATGCTGGTTTGCCAGAACTTCGGTGGGTGCCATGAGGCATGCCTGAAAATCATTGTCAAGAGCAATCAGCATTGTCATCAATGCAACCAATGTTTTTCCGCTGCCCACATCGCCCTGCAATAATCTGTTCATTTGTTTTGAAGAACCAATATCGGCGCGGATCTCCTTAATTACTCTTTTCTGTGCATTCGTTAATTCAAACGGAAGTTTTTCTTTGTAAAACTTATTCAGATAATCGCCAACCTTTGAAAATACATGTCCTTTGATGTTTTTCTCTCTGTTTAATTTATATCTTAAAATACCAAGCTGGATAAAGAATAATTCTTCAAACTTTAATCTGAACTGAGCTTTTGCAAGTAAATCGGTATTTTCGGGGAAGTGAATATTTTTTATTGCTTCTTCTCTCGAAATCAATTTTAAATTTCCGGTTATTGAATTACTTAATATTTCAGGAAGTTCGTTGTCGCAGTTTGAAATCAGAGTTTTCATTAATCTCGCGATTCCTCTGCTTTCGAGTCCTTTTGATTTTAGTTTTTCCGTTGTACTGTAAATTGCCTGTAAAGATGATGAAGGCAGAGCTTCATTTTTTTCGGATGCATATTCAATTTCGGGATGTGTAATATTAAATCTGTTTTTGAAAATAACGGGTTTTCCGAAAACCGTACATTCTTCGCCTAACTTTAAACTTTTAGTCACCCACTTTGCTCCCTTGAACCATACAAGTTCGATATATCCTGTTTCGTCTTTGAATAATGCAACCAATCTTTGCGAACCCTTTTTGCCCACAGTATCATATTCTTCAATTGTTCCTTTTATCTGCACATAAGGCAGGTCGGGAGTTAACTCCCGTATTTTATAAAATTTTGTTCTGTCAACATAGCGGAAAGGAAAATATGAAAGTAAATCCTCGAATGTAAAAACCTTGAGTTCTTTTTTCAAAACATCAGCCCGCTGAGGCCCAACGCCTTTAAGATATTCTATCGGTGTTTCGAGAAAAGTGCGGTTCATTATAATATTTTCTTTTTTACAAAAATATAAAAGTTTAGTGTTGCCGGTAAATAGTTACAAACTTATTTAAAATAAATTCTCATTTCCCACTTAAAAATTAAGTGTTACTCTTAGACTCAATCCGCTTTATTTTCAGGGCATAACAAAATTTTCAATTTTGTTTTTTTAATCCAGAATATTTTTGCAAATTGCGGCAAAATTCAATGATATTTTACTAATTATAAACGAAACTAAAAAAATCAAAAAACATGAAAAAAGTTCATAATTTCAATGCAGGTCCTTGCGTATTGCCGAAACCTGCAATTAATGCGGCAATTGAAGCTTTAAAAGATTTTAAAGGTTCCGGAATGTCAGTTATTGAAATTTCGCATCGTTCAAAAGATTGGGAAGCTGTGATGACAGAAAGCGAAGCGCTATGGAAAGAACTATTAAATATTCCTGATGGTTACCGCGTATTATTTCTTGGTGGCGGAGCAAGCACTCAATTTTGTTATGTTCCTTTCAATTTGATGAACAAAAAAGCCGCTTATCTTGAAACAGGCGTTTGGGCAAATAAAGCTTTAAAAGAAGCAAAATACTTTGGTGAAGTTGCGATAGTTGCTTCTTCAAAAGAAAGTGTTTATAATCACATTCCAAAAGGATTTACAATTCCTACAGATGCCGATTATTTTCACATTACAACAAACAATACAATTTACGGAACAGAAATAAAAGAAGACATGAATTCGCCAATTCCATTGGTAGCTGATATGTCATCGGATATTATGAGCCGTCCTGTTGATGTTTCCAAATATGCGCTGATTTATGGCGGTGCTCAGAAAAATGTTGGTCCTGCAGGTGTTACTTTCGTTATCGTTAAAGAAAGTGCATTAGGTAAAGTTGAACGTCCGATTCCAACTATGGTTGATTACCGTACACATATCAAAGAAGGTTCAATGTTTAATACACCTCCGGTTTTTTCAATTTTAGTTATGAATGAAACATTGAAATGGGTTAAATCGCTTGGTGGTTTGAAAGTAATGCAAAAACTTAATCAGGAAAAAGCTGCAATATTATATGATGAAATTGACCGCAACAAAATGTTCAAAGGCACAATAGTTGATAAAGCAGACCGTTCACTTATGAACATTTGCTTTGTAATGAACGACGAGTATAAAGACAAAGAAGAAGAATTCATGAATGTTGCAAAAGCTAATGGAATGGTTGGTATTAAAGGACATCGTTCTGTTGGCGGATTCCGTGCTTCTACTTATAATGCATGCCCGAAAGAAAGCATTCAGGCATTGGTTGATTGCATGAAAGAATTTGAAGCAAAGAATGCGAAATAAGTTTAAAGATTAAAATAATAAGCCACAGATTCACAGATAACAAAACATAGTAAAATAATTATATCTGTGAATCTGTGGTAATTTTTAAAAAAATTCAGATATAAATTAGTATTTGATTTTATCCCAAACAATTAAAATTTTTATTAATCCTCTAAAATAAAAAACGATGACAAAAGTATTAATAGCAACAGAAAAACCATTTGCAGCAGCTGCTGTTGATGGCATTAAAAAAATATTTGCAGAAGCAGGTTTTGAAACCGTTCTTCTGGAGAAATACACCGACCCCAATGACCTGATTAAAGCGGTTGCCGATGTTGATGCAATGATTATCAGAAGTGACAAAGCAACACGACAGGTTATCGAAGCAGGAAAAAATCTAAAAATAATTGTTCGTGCAGGTGCGGGATTTGATAATATTGACCTTGCTGCAGCTACCGAAAAGGGAATCGTGGCAATGAACACTCCCGGACAAAATTCAAATGCAGTTGCCGAACTGGCACTCGGAATGATGGCTTTCATGGCAAGAGCAAATTATAAAGGCGGCTCAGGAACCGAATTGAAAGGCAAGAAACTCGGCCTGCAGGCATACGGTTATGTCGGTAAAGCAGTTGCAACAATTGCAAAAGGATTCGGCATGGATGTTTATGCTTTCGACCCTTTTATCCCGAAAGAAGCAATTACCAAAGACGGCGTAAAAGTTGTGAATTCCGTTGAAGAGCTTTACAGCACTTGTCAGTACGTTTCTTTGCATATTCCTGCAAATGATAAAACAAAGAAATCAATAAATTATGCACTTCTTTCAAAAATGCCAAAGAATGCAACTGTTATCAATACTGCAAGAAAAGAAATTATTAATGAAGATGATTTAAAAAAGATGTTTACCGAACGACAGGATTTCAAATATGTTTCCGATGTGGCTCCGGAATGTCATGCCGACTTATTACAGTTTGAAAACCGTTATTATTCAACTCCGAAAAAACAGGGAGCAGAAACATCAGAAGCAAATGTTAACGCAGGTCTTGCTGCCGCAAACCAGATTGTGAAATTCATAAAGAACGGCGACAAAACTTTTCAAGTAAATAAATAATTACTTATAAAGGACAAAACTTTGCGTCCTTTGCGTAATACATTGCGAACTTTGCGGTTAAAATGACTGAAAACGAAATAGCAAATAAAATAATAGGTGTTGCTTTAGAAGTTCATAAATCACTTGGTCCAGGTTTACTTGAAAGTGCATACAAAGAGTGTTTGGCATTCAAATTAAATCAAATCGGATTAAGTATTGAGAAAGAAAAACCAATGCCTCTTGTTTTTGAAGATGTAAGATTAGAATGTGGGTACAGAATAGATATTTTAGTTGAAAACAAAGTAGTAATTGAAATAAAAAGTGTTGATGGCCTTAATGATGTTCATTTAGCTCAAACTTTAACTTATATGAAATTAGGAAACTATAAGTTAGGTTTATTAATAAACTTTAATGTGTCACTATTAAAAAATGGAATAAAAAGAGTAGTTAATAATCTTTAATTAGTAAACCGCAAAGCACGCAAAGAAAGCGCAAAGTTCGCAAAAACAATTTATAAACATTAAATCCTAAATTAAACTATGGCAATATTAAAACCATTCAAAGCGCTTCGTCCGCCGAAAGAAATCGTAAAGGAAATTGCAGCACGCCCTTATGATGTGCTGAGTTCGAACGAAGCAAGAGCTGAAGTGAAAGGAAATAAATATTCACTTCTTCACATTACTAAACCAGAAGTTGACCTTGGCGATAATGTTGATGAACACGAACCGCAGGTTTATGAAAGAGCAAGGGTGAATTTCGACATGTTCCGCAAAAACGGATGGCTCGTTCCCGACGAAAAAGAATGTCTTTACATTTATGCGCAAACAATGGATGGCAGAACGCAGTACGGAATTGTAGGCTGTGCAGGTGTTACCGATTATATGAATAACATAATAAAAAAGCACGAGCTGACAAGAAAGGATAAAGAAGAAGACCGCATGAAACATATTCGCGTGAATAATGCAAACATTGAACCTGTTTTCTTTACTTATCCTGCCGTTAAAGAAGTTGACGAAGTTGTTGCCGGCGTTGTTAAAAACCAGAAACCGGAATATGATTTTGTTGCTGATGAGGGATTCGGACACAAGTTATGGGTTATAAAAGATGACAAAATCATAAACAAACTTGTTGAGTTGTTTGCAAAAATTCCTTCCCTCTACGTTGCCGACGGTCATCATCGCACAGCAGGTGCAGCATTAATCGGAAATGAAAAAAAACTAAAAAATCCTAACCATACCGGAAAAGAAGAATATAATTTTTTCCTTGCCGTTATATTTCCCGGAAATCAGCTTCACATTATAGATTACAACCGTGTGATGAAAGATTTAAACGGATTGTCAAAAGCTGAGCTTCTTGAAAAACTCAATAAATCTTTTGACGTTCAGGAAAAAGGAACTGAAATTTATAAGCCCAATAAAATTCATAACTTCAGCATGTACATTGACGGCAAATGGTATTCGTTGACTGCAAAACCCGGAACATTTAATGATAATGACCCCATTGGCGGACTTGATGTTACGATATTATCAAAGCTTGTTCTCGACGAAATTTTCGGAGTTAAAGATTTAAGAACCGATAAAAGAATTGATTTTGTTGGCGGAATAAGAGGCCTGGGTGAACTCAAAAAACGTGTTGACAGCGGCGAAGTAAAAGTTGCCTTTGCACTTTTCCCGGTTCCCATTCAGCAACTATTCAATATTGCCGACACAGGAAACATAATGCCACCGAAAACAACATGGTTCGAACCGAAACTAAGAAGCGGACTCTTTGTGCATTTGTTGGATTAAAAAAATCATTAAATAAATTCACAGACCTCAAAGGTTTTAAAAACCTTTGAGGTCTTTTATTAATTATTTTTTTTCTAAATTACAACCTTTAAAATTTTCACTTGTCTTTATTATTGAATTTGCAAATTGACAGAACAAATTTGGAGAATGTATCGGTAGATATTCATCGCGAGCTTATTGAGCAAAGCAAAAACGGAATAAGAGTCGCACAGTACGAGCTTTATAAACTATACTCTAAAGCTATGTATAATGTTTGCTGCCGGATACTGAATGACAGAGACACTGCAGAAGACATATTGCAGGACACATTTGTAGATGCATTCACCAAACTTGATTTGTTCCGTTATGAATCAACATTCGGAGCGTGGCTGAAGCAGATAGCAGTAAACAAATGTTTAAACGAACTTAATAAAACAAAAGCAAATTTTGAATTCATTGACATAGAAAATTATGATTTCGCAGAAGAAAAAGAAACGGTAAATGAAGAAGAATTAAAAATGAGCGTGGCAAAAGTTAAAGAGGCAATGGAGAAATTGCCCGAAGGATGCAGAGTGGTTTTTTCGCTGTATAGCTTTGAAGGATACGACCACCAGGAAATAGCAGAAATTTTAAAAATAAGCGAATCAACATCGAAAACACAATATATGAGAGCAAAACAACTGATAAAAGAAATGTTAATAAAAAATAATTATGCAGAACGATAAACTCGAAAAATTCATAAGCGACAACCGCCGCGAATTTGATGATAAAGAACCATCACCGGATATGTGGAGCCGCATTGAAAAAAAGATTGAACGCAAAAAACAAAAAAGAATAAACTGGCTCAGCGTTTCCTGGAAAGCAGCAGCGGCAATTCTGATATTCATAATGTCGTATTATTTTCATAAATATTATGATAACAAGCCGCAACAAACAATTGTAGCTGTTAAGATTAATAAACCCGTTAGAAATATTTCAAAACCGGTTATTAAAAAAATAACTGAAGAACCTAAAAAAGAAGTAATTCAAAATACAGTAATCAAAAAGAATTTTGCACAAAACAAAAGAAAAGCAGTATATAAAAAACCTGTCGAAAACATTATTGAAAAACAAATTGAAGAAGTAAATGGTTACTATACCTATATTATTGAAAACAAGAAAAAAGAAATTTTTCATTTTGCAAACGCAGAAATTGATACAAAAAATGAAATTAACGTAGAATTTTCGGTTCTCGATAAAAATCTTAAAGAACTTCGTAACGACCTGAACGACAATGTAAATAACGAGGAAATTATTGAAGCAATGATACAGAATTACCGCATAAAACTCGACATACTTGAAAATATTTTAGGACAATTAAAAAATAAAAACAAACAAAAAGATGAGAAAGAATATAAAATATAAACATGTATTAATTACTGCTTTTATACTCGGAATTTCTTTTGTGATAAAAGCACAACCATCCGAAAAGCATAAATACATTTCCAATGCTTATAAAGCATTTCCCGAAACAAGCGTTCAGATTGCAAATAAATACGGGAACATAAATGTGATTACCTGGGAAAAAGATTCGGTATTGATAGAAGTTGACATTAAAGCAATTGCCAAGCCCGACAAGGTTGAAAAAATATTGAATAATATTAATGTGAATTTTACCAACTCTCAATATTACATTATTGCAAAATTGATTTTCAACGATTTTAAAGGAACCGTTTTAGCCGATTTTTCAGATATGGCAACAACAACAATAAGCGGAGGCAATAAGGTTGAAGTCAACTGGACCATACATATACCGGAAAAAACATCGATTGCTCTTGAAAATAAATTCGGAAGTATTTACACAACAAACCACAGCGGCAAACTTGATATAACTCTTTCAAACGGAGATTTAAAGGCAAATAATCTTTTAGGTGAAACAAAATTAAACCTCGAATTCGGCAATTGCAGCATAAATAATATGAAAAATGCAAAACTTGTTTTGAATTATTCCGAATTTAATTTGGTGTCTGCCAACAAATTAAATATTGAAAGCAAATCATCAAAAATTGAAATTAAAAAAGTAAACGAACTTGAAATAAATTCAAAAAGGGACAAGTATTATATTGATACTGTTGATGTTATAAATTCAGGTGCCGATTTTTCATATCTTAATATTTCACAACTTAACAAAAGTATTTTCTCGAAAAGCAAATACGGAAGTTTGAAAATTGATAATATTGAAAATGGTTTTAAATATATTAATCTGCTTCCAACTTATTCTGATATAAATCTTTCATTCAATAAAGAATCGTCATTTACCTTTAGTTTAACAACCAAAAAAACATCAATCTCAATGCCTGAAATTTTTAATTCGCTCGAAAAAACTATTATTAATAAAGAAGATGAAGCATACAAGGTTGCAGGCATAATCGGTCAAAGCGGACAATCACTTTCCGAAGTTCAGATTAATGCTGTAAGCGGAAGTGTTGTTGTGAAATTCAAGTAGAAAATGAAATTTTACTAAACTCTCTTTTAATCCAGCTTATTTATAAAAAATTATTCTTAGTGTTTCTTTGTGTCTTAGTGTCTTGGTGGCATTTATTTTTTTACCGCAAAGACGCAGAGACGCAAAGATTTCATGAAGTTTTTAAATAAAGCAGGTTAAATAATTTTTTATTTTTCCAACCCTTTAAAAAATCACCTGTCTTTATATTAAAATTTCAAAAATATTTTAGATATGAAGACAAAAATACTAACAATCGCAGCGGCATCTTTATTATCCGTTTTATTTACTTCCTGCTATAAGTTCTGGCGGATAGAAGGAAATCATCATGTAGTAAATCAAAACCGAAATGTTCCGGAGTTTTATGAAATTGTTTCGGAGGGAGATTTTTATGTATCCGTTATCAATGATTCAATCAAAGAACTCAGTGTTGAAGCTGAAGAAAACCTTTTGCCGTTTATTGAAACATTTGTTTCGGACAATAAATTAATAGTAAGAACTAAAAGAGGTAAAAACATAAAAAATCATAACAGGATGATAATTAAAGTAAGGAGTCCGCAAATCAGCGGTTTGCATCTTTCAGGTTCTGGAAAAATTGAAGCGGATACGTTAAAAACAAATGAACTAACCGTAAAAATATCCGGTTCGGGAAACATTGATCTTGGGGCTAAATGCGGAACAATAAACGCAAATATTTCCGGTTCCGGTGAAATAAATATTTCAGGAACTTCAGACAAAACGAACTTTGATATTTCAGGCTCAGGTAACATCAACAGTTATTTTCTTTCACAAAATTTGTGTTATGCCAGTATTGACGGTTCAGGAAGTATTTATGCAACAGTTGAAAAATATATAAGCGTTAATATCTCAGGAAGCGGCAATTTTCATTACTATGGAAATCCGACTGTTGAAACACATATAAAAGGTTCTGGAAAAGTAGTTCGTCATTAATAAAAAATTTATGAAAAAATTTGTTTTATTATTTGCTTCATTAATAATTCTTGCAAATATTTTTGCTCAGAATAAAGAAAGGGCGATAGGTTTTCGAGGAGGAGAAACATTTGGTTTTACATATAATTACAACCCCGACGAAAGTATTTCCATTGGCGCCATTCTGAAATTAAGTCATAATGAAATACGGTTTGTAATTTTAAAAGAAAATGTAATGCCTGTATTGTTAAGCCACTCAGACCATTTATTTTTTTATAATGGATTAGGAGTTCATGCAGGTTTTATGAGATGGGAAAAGTACAGAAGCGATGAATTCCATTCCGTAAATTATTGTGCTCCATTAATTGGCGCAGATTTCGTTGTTGGTCTGGAATATCGCTTTTTCAAATATCCGTTTTCTGTCGGAGCTGAATATAAACCATACGTGGATTTATTCGGGGAAAAATTTTTCTCATTACGATTATTTGATTTCGGAGGTACTATAAAATATAATTTTTAAATATTAACTAAATTTTACTCACTATGAAACAATTATTATTAATCTTTTTTGCTGTTGCAATATGTTCAGCAAATGTTCAGGGGCAAAAAGCCGACAGTACCCAGAAAAATACAGGCGAAATAAAAACAATTTTTAAAGGAAAAGTAAAACACGGCGGTTACGGTGGAATATCATTCGGATATTCGTTAATCAATAATAAAGATGCTTTATCAGCAGGAGTGCAACTTGCATGGATTATCAATCATTCATTTTGCATAGGCTTTGCAGGAAGCGGCTTTGTAAATGATTATAAATTTTATAATAACTATAGCAGTAATAATCTTGCCGGCGGCTATGGAGGACTTTTATTTGAAACTATCTTTCTGCCAAAATTTCCTGTTCATATTTCTGTTCCCGTATTAATAGGTGCAGGAGGAATTTCATATAATGATAATTCTTACCTGAGCTATAATGATGATTATTATGTTAAAGATGCCGATGCATATTTAATTGTTGAACCGGGAATACAACTAGAGCTTAATCTTGTAAAATGCATACGGTTATCTTTGGGAGCAACTTACCGTTATACATCATCAATAAATTTATTCAATACTCCGCGACAGGTTTTGGACGGACTGACAACAGGCTTTACAATAAAATTCGGAAAGTTCTGAATATAAAAAGACCTCAAAGATTTTAAAAATCTTTGAGGTCTTTTACTCAGTTATCAATTACAATTTTAATTATTGTACAATCAGCTTCTGATATTTCTGATTTGTTTTTCCTGTGAGTTTTATCAGGTATATTCCTTTTGACATATCTTTAAAGTCAAATGTTTTAGTGTAATTATTTCCGATTTTCAGTTCTTCATAAACTTTTTCTCCGATAATATTTTCAATAACCAAGTCGTAATTTTCATTCGGACTATTAACCTTAATTACAAAAGTTCCTTTGTTAGGATTGGGATAAACATAAATGCCTTCATTATTTGAAATATTATTTCTTAAATTATCTAATAAGAAGTAAATACTATCGGACAGATTTGTACAAGAAAGTGCATCGGTAATTTCAACCTTATAATATCCGCTTTGTGTTGGTTCATATTTTTGATTTGTTGCTCCGTTAATCAGATTTCCTCCAAGATACCATTGGTATGAATATGCAGTTGTTGAAATCAAGGTATCTTCTGAAACAGTAATTTTGGGTTTGTCGGGACTAACAATAACATGAACAGGAATTCTTACACCCTGACATCCAAGGTCAGCAACTTCCCAGTTGTAGAAAAAATAATGACTTCCGGGCGAACCTGCCGAAACATCGTTGCCTGTGATGCATATTGATTGTCCGGCAAAATAAGGATATGTGGCTCCTGCACTGTTCATATATAATTTCAATAAGCTGCCGCCGATTTTAAGTGCATAATTATATCCGGGCTGAACGTCGAAATCAAGTGTTGCCCTGCTTTCTCCCAAAGGAAGATTTACGGCTTTCTGCAATATTACAGCTCCTGCACCATTAAGCAATTGAAAAGTTCTCACTCCTGCAATACTCGAATATACCTTAACCGATTTTATTCTTATGGGCATATAAACATCAAAGAATTCCTTATGGTTAAAAGAACTGTTATAAGCTCCGGCACCTATTGTATTATCAGTCGGTCCCGCATAAACAGTATTTTCGGGAAATCCGCTGCCGACATAAAACGTTGTTGTCGAATCCACATTTGTAATATTGCAGGTCTGACCGGTTCCTATTATGTTCATGCCTGTGGAATTCGTAAACCAATAAAGCGTAACGTCACCAGTAGCATGCAATGTAACAGGTCCTGGTCCGCATCTGTTTGTATCATTTGATAAAGGCGTACTGAACACTTCGGGAATGATCACGTAATTGGTTTTTGTAGCAGTATTTGAATTGGTGCTGTAATCGGTAACCGTGAGTTTAACTGTATAAGTTCCGGGTTGAGTGTAAAAGTGAACCGGATTGCGCAATGTAGAAGAATCGCCGTCGCCGAAATTCCACTTCCATGTTGCAGGCGGTTTAAAATCAGAACTGTCTTTGAAGCGCACTTCCCCTGTGCAATCGTTGAAATATGTATTGCTGAACTCAGCTTTAAGCGTAGCGCTTGTCATGCCGCCTCTATAAACAAGATAATTTGCCGAACTTCCTATTTTATCCACACCCCATGCAATACGCATATAACCTTTTTCGCCCCACGAAGCTCCCCATGAATTACGCATGTACCAGAATCCTCCGGCAGAATCGTTCCAGCCTGTTAAAATAACAGCATGATTTGTTGAATTTGTTGTTGTTTCTGTAAATATGCCATTTAAATATGATTGCATTTTAGGACTTGCGTATACGCTGACATAAATAGGACCGTGATCAAATATTGCCTGTTTTATGGCAGTTACATTATTGGAAACACTGTATGAATTATCAATTTTTTCATGAACAGGATAACTTGGTGCGCAATTGGCATCTACTGCAAGGTATGGAGCTTCAGATTCATACACAGCGCCGTGATTTTTCCATGTTGAATGAGCACAACCGCCACCGCCACAACCATTAAAATAACAATTCACCAGATATTGTTCCGATAAGTCTTTTGTAACTTTATCCCTGAATTTCATGCTTGCTTCAAAAGTACCTGAGCTGGCAAATGCCCAGCAGCTGCCACACGATGCCTGATTTTTGACAGGAGTACACGCATCATAATCCACCCAGTTGAATTGTGATGGCAATGCTTTGCTTCCATTTTCAGGAACATAATTTTGTATCGGTTTTTCTTCTTCCGGTTTAAAAGTGCCGCCATAAGCGCCTTCTGCTTCAACAGTTATGCTGAATGTTTCGGCAGGTTTAACATCGTTTTCCCAAGGACGTTTGTAAGCCAGCTCCAACTGCGTAGTTCCTTTTGAAAGGGATTTAAAATACAGTATTTGTGTTTCCCACATACCTACTGCATCGCTTTTGTTATCGCTGACAAATTCGCCGCTGCCAATTTGTTCAATTATGTTTTTATCGGTATTTACAACATACCATCCGAATCCTGCTGAAGGATTGGCCGGAAGTTTTATCTCGAGAACCTGAGATTGCGTAAGGGTTATTTTCTGCCCGTTTGTGTTTCTATCAACAGAATAAAAATTCTGGGCATTAACATTAAAAGCTATTGCAACAAATAAAACTTTTAATAAAAAGGTAAATTTTAGTTTTCTCATAACGTGGGGGGTTAAGTTTTTTAATAAAAGATAAACAAATATAATACATGAAAAAGCCAAAAGCAACTAAAAGTCAAAATAGTTAATGCATCATAATGCTATGATAAATCTGTGATAGAGGAAGTTAATTGTTAAAAATATGAACTGATACTTGGGTTTTCATTCTTTTGTCTATAAAAATTTGAAATTTGACCAAAGGTAAATTATTGTGTTTTTCTTTTCCTCGGTTCTTGTTTTTATTGATAGGATTAACTTCTACTAAACCTACAAATTATCTTTTTTTCTCACCCACCTCGGCACTGCATCAATTAAAATAACCGTAACGCAAATCATTATTATAAGTGTTAAAGAAAATTTTATTATTCCCTGAACCTTTGTTCCTGCGGCAGTAATTTGAGGGAGATAAATATTTTTAATATTCGTAAAACCTGCAGTAAGGGTTGTTATTCCCACAAAAATCATTGGAATAATTGTAATAAAAGCGTATTTTCTTTTTCCGTTATTAATAATATAAGATGTTCCTATTGCCAGTGCAATTGTTGCGAGAAGCTGGTTTGCAGTTCCGAACATAGGCCAAATTGTTGCCACTGTTCCGGTATAAATAAAATATCCCCATGCAAAAACGATAACGAAGCTTGCAATAATATTTCCCGGCAACCAGTTTGTTTTCGAAAACGGTTTATAAACTTTACCCAGTGATTCCTGTAAAACAAATCTTCCTATTCTGGTTCCCGCATCAATTGTGGTTAAAATAAACAATGCCTCGAACATAATTGCAAAATGATACCAGTACGACATTAAACTTTTCAATCCCGGAATTGAAGAAAATATTTGCGCCATGCCCACTGCAAGCGAAACAGCACCTCCCGTTCTCCCGACAATTTTTTCTCCCACATTTGCAGAAAGTTCGGTAATATTCGAATCAACAAATCCCATTGCTTTGAGTTGGGGAAGAATTGCATTAAATTTTTCAACAGGAACATTTATCTGAAAATAATCAAGAGGAAACAAACTTGAAGCCGCAATCAATGCCAGAACACTCACAATTCCTTCTGTCAGCATTGAACCCACTGCAATAAATTTTATGTGTGATTCCTGCATTATCATTTTTGGAGTAGTGCCCGAACTTACGAGTGAGTGAAATCCCGATATTGCCCCGCAGGCAATTGTAATGAAAAGATATGGGAATAAAGTTCCCGGAATTATAGGTCCGCCGCCGCCTGCAAAATGGGTAAAAGCAGGCATTTTCAGTTCGGGTGCAACTACAATGATTCCAACTGCAAGCATAGCGATAACGCCAATTTTCATTATTGAACTCAGATAATCGCGTGGTGATAGCAAAAGCCATACAGGCAATACGGAAGCACAAAAACCATAAGCTGCAATTAAAATCGTTAATGTTTTTTTATCATAACTAAACCACGATGCAATTGCTGATTGAGGAATGTAGCGTCCATAAATCACCGCAGCGGTCAATAAAACTACTCCTATTATTGTTGCTTCAACGGTTTTTCCTTTTCTGAACTGAAACATCCAAACGCCCATGAACAGTGCAATGGGAATTGTTGCGGCAATAGTGAATGTTCCCCATGAACTTTCGGCAAGTGCGTTAACTACCACAAGTCCGAGTCCTGCCAGCGCAACAACTATTATTATAATAATTGCAACCGAGGCAGTAATTCCGCTTAGTTTGCTTATTTCTTTTTTTGCAATTTCGGCAAGCGACATTCCGTTATGACGGACAGATGCCGTGAGAATCACAAAATCATGAACTGCGCCTGCCATAACTGCGCCGACAACCATCCATAAAAAACCGGGAAAATAACCGAACTGAGCCGCAAGAACAGGACCAACCAAAGGACCCGCTCCTGCAATTGCCGCAAAATGATGACCGAACAAAATCCATTTGTTCATCGGATAATAATTCTGTCCGTCGTATAAGCGGCCTGAAGGGGTTATTCTGGAGTTATCGAGAGCAAGGACTTTGGCTGAAATAAATGCAAAATAAAATCTATATGCTAAAACAAAAATAGCCACAGCTCCTATAACCAAAGGCATTGCATTCATAAGACAGTAGTAAGTCGTAAGTCTTGAGTCGTAAGTAAAAAGCAAAATTAAAAATAAAAGATGGTATAAATTAATTTTTTTGATATTTTTGATAAAAAGAATTTCATTTATAAATGCAAAACAACAAAGCAAATAAGAAGAACTCTAAAAAATTTCAGTCAAAGGGAAAAGCAACAAAAGAAGTTGCTTTCAGGGAGATTAAAGCGGAAAAAAACACCACCATAAACAAGTTTTACCTTTATGGCATAATCATTTTATTTTCTTTTATTCTTTACGGAACTACGATTTCCTACGATTATGCGCTCGACGATGCAATAGTGATAACCGAAAATAAATTCACCCAAAAAGGAATTGACGGCATTAAAGACATTTTTTCTTACGATTCGTTTAAAGGAAATAATGAAAATTTGTTAAATGCAGTTTCCGGCGGAAGATACAGACCTTTGTCGATTGCTACTTTTGCCGTTGAATATGAATTTTTCGGGAAAAATCCGCACATAAGTCACTTTATTAATGTCCTTCTTTATTCATTAACCTGTCTCCTTATTTTTATTTTGTTTTCAAAACTTCTGGAGAAATTTCCACGTCAAAAATGGTATTCAACTATTCCATTTATTGCGACAATTTTGTTTATTGCTCATCCCATTCATACCGAAGTTGTTGCCAATATCAAAAGCCGTGATGAAATTTTTTCGCTTTTATTTTCGCTTCTTACATTTTGGTTCCTGTGGAAATATCTTGATACAAAAAAAATCATTCATTTGCTTTTTAGTTCCTTTTTGTTCTTTCTTGCACTTATTTCAAAGGAAATAGCAGTTGTATTTATTGTAATTTTTCCTTTATCATTTTATTTTTTCACAAACCATTCACTGAAAAAAACCATTTTTTCTTTAATTCCTTTGTTCATTATTATTATCGTATTTATTATTCTGAGACAAATGATAATTTCCAAAACAGGAACATCAATAGTGAATACAAGAGACATAATGAATAATTCCTTCGGAGCAATGAATTTTTCGCAGAAATATGCTACAATTGCTTATACATTAGGATTATATGTGAAACTTTTATTTTATCCTCATCCCCTTACATGGGACTATTATCCTTATCATATTTCAATTATGGAATGGTCGAATTTTGCAGTATTGTTTTCTTTGCTGATTTATCTGATACTTCTTTTTTTCGCTTTCAAGGGATTGAAAAGTAAAAACTTCTTTTCGTATTGCATTTTTTTATATCTGATACCTCTATCATTGACTTCAAACATTGTCTTTCCTGTGGGAGCGTTCATGTGCGAAAGGTTTCTTTATGCGGCATCTCTTGGCTTTACATTGATTATAGCATATTTGATGGTTGTAAAACCTAATAATTTTTTTAAAATAGTTTTCAGCATGCCGTATTTATTTTTAGTTCCCGTATTGTTTTTGTATTCTTTCAAAACAATTACAAGAAATCAGGCATGGAAAAACAGTGCTGTTCTGATTGAAACAGATGTGATAACATCATTTAAAAGCGCAAAAAGCAATGCCTCATACGGAAACGACCTTTACAATAAAGCCGAAAAATGCAAGGACGCAAATGAAAAAGCAAAATTTTATGAGCTTGCGCTTCAGTATTGCGATAATGCGTTTAAAATAAATCCCAATATTCAGAATGTAAATTTTATTCTCGGCACTATTTACGGCAGATATAAAAATGATTTGAATAAATCCATTTATTATCTGAACAATGCCATGAATTTAGATCTTAACAATTTCGAATCGTACAACAATCTGGGAACCGCTTATGGCATGGCAAAGCAATACGACAAAGCCATAGAAACTTTTGAAAGAGGGTTGAAAATTTCTCCCGAAAACATAAGCATTATGAGTAATCTTGCATTGACTTACCAGATAGTAGGGAAAACCGATAAAGCAGAAGAATACCTGAAAAAGTCAAAGGAAATTCAGGGGAAACAAAAAAAATAATAATGCCACAGATTCACAGATTAAAAGCCGAAAAAATAAAAAACCCTTCTAAAAGTCCTTTATTAAAGGAAACTGAAAACAAAAACAAATACTACACCTATATTGTTGTTTTTCTTTTTTCATTTATTCTTTACGGAAATACAATAAAAAATGAATATGCGCTGGATGATTGCATGGTGATTACAAAAAATGATTTCACGCAAAGCGGAATAAAAGGAATAAAAAACATTTTTTCTTACGATTCCTTTAAAGGATTTGACGAAAGATTTCTGAATGGTCTTTCGGGCGGAAGATACAGACCTTTTTCAATTGCCACTTTTGCTGTTGAGCATGAATTTTTCGGGAATAATCCTCATATCAGTCATTTCATTAATGTTCTCCTCTATTCATTAACATGTCTTCTTATTTTCATTTTACTTACAAAACTTTTTGAAAAATACCCTCGTCAGAAATGGCATTCTTCAATTCCGTTTATTGCAACCATTTTGTTTGCCGCTCACCCCATTCATACCGAAGTTGTGGCAAACATAAAAAGCCGTGATGAAATTTTTTCGCTTTTGTTTTCACTGCTCACATTGTGGTTTATGTGGAAATACCTTGATTCAAAAAGAATCATTCATTTATTTTATAGTTCCGCTTTATTCTTTCTTGCACTTATTTCAAAAGAAATAGCTGTTGTTTTCATTTTAATAATTCCGCTGACATTTTACTTTTTTACAAATCATTCCTTAAAAGAAATATCGAAATCAATTATTCCGTTATTATTAATTGCAATTGTATTTATCATCATAAGACAAACCATTATTGACCGGACTTCCACCGATCTTATTAAAATAAAAGATGTTCTGAATGACTCATTTGCCGAAATGAATTTTAATCAGAAATATGCTACAATAATGTTTACACTCGGTTTATATTTAAAACTTTTATTTTTCCCTCATCCGTTAACATGGGATTATTATCCTTATCATATTTCAATTATGGAATGGTCGGATTTTTCTGTATTGTTATCGTTGCTGATATATTTGTTTCTTCTTTTCTTTGCTTTTAGGGGATTGAAAAATAAAAATTTCTTTTCTTTTTGTATTTTTTTATATCTCATTCCTTTATCGCTGACTTCAAACATTCTCTTTCCTGTCGGGGTTTTTATGGGCGAAAGATTTCTTTATGCTTCGTCTCTTGGCTTTACACTTTTAATTTCATATTTAATTGTTATCAAACCAAACATTTTTTTTAAAATAATCTTTAATAAACCCTTGTTTCTCCTCCTTCCTGTTTTGTTTTTATATTCTTTTAAAACCATTACAAGAAATAATGCGTGGAAAAATGATTTCATGATTCTCCAAACCGATGTCGAAACATCATACAACAGCGCTAAAAGTAATGCCGAATATGGCTCCGAACTTTTTCATAAAGCTGAAAAAAGTATGGATAAGCAAGAACAAATAAAATATTACGATCTGGCTCTTAAACACTGCGAAAAAGCATTTAAAATTGACTCCAATATTCAAAAGGTTAATTATATTCTCGGAGCGGTTTACTGCAAATACAAAAACGATTATGAGAAAGCAATCCGCTACCTCAATAATTCCATAATTCTTAATCCGCAGCATTTTAATTCATATAACAATCTTGGTATTGCTTATGGTTCAGTGGGAAAATACTATAACTCCATTGAAGTTTTTGAAAAAGCTTACAAGTTATCCCCTCAAAATATCGAAGTTTTGAACAATCTTGGAACTACTTATGCTTTTATAGGAAAATATGACAAAGCAATTGAGGCATTTGAGAAAGCCCTTGAAATATCGCCCGGCAACGAACAGGTTTTAAATAATATTTCAATAGCCCGTAAGTTGGCAGAAGAAAAAAGTCATTAGTCAATAGTCACAAGTCATTAATAAAGATTCCTTTTTCGATTAACTGTTCTGCGAAACTCCGCGTTTTACTTTGCTCCCGATAGCTGGGGTGATTAATTAAAAGATTTATAAAAAAATTGTTACTTGTCCTTTTTTTCTTGATAAAAAAAGAACGAAAAAAATCAAGGCAAAACGATGCTTCAACCCACTCTTGAAAATGGAAGAATCATAGGCAAAGTAATGTCCCGATAAAGTATTTTAGAGTTAATTTACGAAAATCTTATAAATTCTTTATCGGGACAAACGACAAGCGCCTTTGCCATGATTCTAACCATTTTCAATTCACAGCTCACGCCGGCCCGCCGTTTTGCCTGGCCTACGCGCTATTTCCCTATATGAAATCCTGCTTGATGAAAAAAATAAAAACCCCGAATTTGATTGTTTTTGTTCAATTCCGAGGTAATTTAATAATAGCAAAACCTCTGCTTGCCCTGTAGATACTTATGTTTTTGTTTTAGCGAATGACCCTAACTATCGGGACTGCAAGAAATTTTATTTCTTCAACGACAGATAATACCTGCAAAATTTCTTTAATTCGCATTCTTCGCATTTGGGTTTTCTGGCAATGCACACATATCTGCCGTGCAAAATAAGCCAGTGGTGAGCAAGCGTTAATTTGTCCTGCGGAATGTTTTTTACAAGTTGTTTCTCTGTTTCAAGAGGATTTGCGGCATCAGTTGTTAAACCAATTCTCGCCGACACCCTGAAAACATGAGTATCAACAGGCATTGCGGGTTTTTTAAAAGCAACGGCAAGAACTACATTTGCACTTTTTCTTCCAACGCCGGGAAGTTTTTGCAACTCGTCAATATCTGATGGCACTATTCCGTTAAAGTCAGACACGAGCATTTTTGCCATTCCTGATAAATAAATTGCCTTACTGTTAGGGTATGAGCAGGATTTTATCAATTTAAAAATATCCGCTTGTGTTGCTTTTGCAAGTTTTTCTGCAGTAGGATATTTTTTAAATAATGCAGGAGTAATCATATTAACCCGCTTATCGGTACATTGAGCCGATAAAATAACAGCAACAAGCAGCTCATATGGGTTTACATATTCAAGTTCGGTTTCGGCTTCGGGCAGATGCTTTGAAAAGTAGTCAATAAATTTTTTATAAAGTTCTTTCTTCTGCATATAAAAAGTAATAAATGGATCTTTCAAAAATAAAAAAGTATAAGATACAAAGTACTAATAAAATCATACTTTATGTCTCATACTTCTTAATATTAATCACCCTGCAATCAATTCATAACATATTCCACATTATGAAAATTGTCAAGTTTAACAACCTTCAGTGCTTTCGAAAAAGCAAGAATGTTTGAAATTACGTTATCACCGGGAGATATTTGGGAGTCGTCAAGCAATTTTTTGGTTTTCCTGAAAGACCTGCATTGTTTTCTTAAAAAACCGTCTTCTTTTATTGCTTGTGTTAATTCTTTTTTATCAGTTTCGCTTGTTTCGTTGTATGTGTAAAGAATTAAATCATTAAGGGTAAATGTTTTCTTCATAGATAATTTTAAGTTAATAATAATTTTATATCATTAAAACGACATATTGTTTTTAATATTGTATAATTTTGAATAAAATTTTTTAAATTCTTTTTGTAATTTTGCCAGATAACAAATCTATTAAGGATAATATGAAATATAAGCGGATTCTTTTAAAATTAAGCGGAGAAGCGTTGATGGGAAGCAATCAGGCAGGCATCGACCCCAAAATAATCGGTGAATACTGCGAAGAAATTAAGTCCATTGTTGCCGAAGGGACTCAGCTTGGGATTGTAGTTGGCGGAGGCAATATTTTCAGGGGGTTAAAAGGCATAAGCGAAGGATTTGACCGCGTGCAGGGAGATTACATGGGCATGCTGGCGACTATTATTAACAGTCTGGCTCTTCAGTCGGTTCTGGAAAAAAACAATATAAAGACCAAAATTTTATCGGGCATTTCGATAGAACCTGTTTGCAAAACCATGAACAGGAGATTGGCAATGAAGTATCTCAACAGCGGTTATGTTGTAATTATGAGCGGGGGAACAGGGAATCCTTATTTTACAACAGACACGGCAGCTGCCTTGCGTGCCGCAGAGATTAAAGCCGAAGTCATTCTTAAGGGCACCAGGGTGGATGGAGTTTATTCTGCCGACCCCGAAAAGGACAAAAATGCCGTAAAATTCGAAAACCTGACTTTCACCGAAGCAATTGATAAAAAACTTGGTATAATGGATTTAACTGCATTTACATTTTGCAGGGAAAATAAAATCCCAATTATTGTTTTTAATATGAATGTAAAAGGTAATCTGAAAAAAATTGTTAACGGTGATAAAATTGGAACATTAGTAACAAATTAATATTAATCTGTTTTGTATGGATAAAAATAAAAAAGCCACAGATTCACAGATTAAATTTTTACTTAAATATTATTTAGAATTAACAGTTAATTTCAGTGAAAGTTTATTAATTACAAAAAGAGTATTTTTATAATCTGTGAATCTGTGGCAATTTTAATTCCATAAAATATTCGTTTTAGAACTATAATTTTTTAAGAATATGGAAAATACTGAAGACAAAAACAAGGAACTTTGGGAACTTGCGCAGGCACGTGCAGGTTTTAAAGTGCATTTAACAGTTTACATTCTTGTAAATCTTTTTCTCTGGGCTGTTTGGTATTTTACAACAATAATAACAGAAGAAAAAACCTTTTCGTACTGGCCTGTTTATCCGATGCTTGGATGGGGAATCGGTTTGCTGTTTCACTATATGAGAGTATATCACTGGACCATTAACTGGACTGAAAAGGAATATCAGAAGCTCATTAAAAAACAAAATAAAAATTAACTTCTAAAAACAACAAACCTATGAGTGAGCAAGCCAAACAATGCATAGACCAAACCAAGAATCAGATGCAGGCGGCAATTACGCATCTTGAAAAAGAACTTATGAAAGTACGTGCAGGAAAAGCATCTCCGCAAATGCTCGATTCCATTCTTGTTGACTATTACGGAACAATGACTCCGCTGAATCAGATTGCAAACATAAGCACTCCTGATGCTAAAACAATTGTCGTTCAGCCATGGGATAAGTCGGTGCTTCCGGTGATAGAAAAAACAATTCTGAATGCAAACCTGGGTTTTAATCCCAAAAACGACGGCATGGTTTTGCGAATTACCGTTCCCACACCAACCGAAGAAAGAAGAAAAGAGCTTGTAAAAAAAGCAAAAACAGAAGCTGAAAATGCAAAAGTTACAGTAAGAAATATAAGAAGAGACATGAATGAAGTTGTAAAAAAGTTACAAAAAAGCGGATTACCGGAAGATGTTGCAAAAAATACCGAAAACGAAATTCAAAATCTTACCAATAATTACACTGCCAAAATCGAACAGGTCTTGTCTATTAAAGAGAAAGACATTATGACGGTTTGAAAAAAATAGCCACAGATTCACAGATTTTAAAAATGTTTTTAAAATCTGTGAATCTGTGGCTATTTTATTTTTTTACTAAACAAAATTTATTCCGTACAATTCCCACAAATACCAATCGTTTTTCGTGAAGTAAGAATATTTTTTCTGAATTCTTTATAAGATTTGCTGTTCCAGATTTCTTTAAAAGTATTTTCTTTCAAATTACCCGATTTATATTCGGCATCTTTGTCAAAGCAACAGGGAAGTACTCTTCCATCCCAAGTTACGACAGGATTTGTCCACAGGCGAAAACATTTATTTCTTAGTTTATTTTTTATGAAATATTTTTCTCCAACTTTCTTGTATCTGGAGTATTTTTCATTTGAAGGGATTAAAATATTTCCTTTTTCAAAATCGTAAATCTGTGCCGATTTAAATTCGAGCTTGTTGACATTCAGCTTTTTAGCTAAGTTTTTTATTTCACTTATCTCATTTTCGTTATGGCTAAAAACAAGAAACTGCAAAACAACGAAAGGATTTTTTCTTTTGAGTTCATTTTTGACTTTTACAATATTTTCAATTCCTTCAATTACTTTTTCAAGTGAACCGCCTTTACGATAAGCCGAATAAGATTTCTGTGTTGTTCCATCAAGGGAAATAATAATTTTATCCAAATCAGATTCTATTGTTTTAGCAGCATTTTCTTTTGATAAAAAATGTCCGTTTGTTGAAATTGTAACAAGCATTTTTTTCTCCGAAGCGTATTTTATTAATTCGAAAATTTTTGGATGGGAATACGGTTCGCCCTGAAAATGAAGAGTAAGATAAATTATTTTTTTATGAATTTCATCAATTATTTTTTTATACAAATTTAAATCAATATATCCTTTTTCTCTTGTAAGCAAATCCGAACCGCTGGGACATTCGTGACATTTCAGGTTGCAATAATTTGTCGGCTCAATTGTAATGCTTGCAGGAAAACCAATATTTACGGGCTTTTTAAAAAGAGAAGAAATGAAGTAAGAAAGTAAGTTTGCAGATAAATTCAGGAATCTTTGAAA
>JAQUPB010000015.1 GCA_029004185.1 Bacteroidales bacterium
GAGATGTTTTTAGTTTTTAAGAAGATATAATCTAAACTAAATTCACTTAAAATATATTTTAAGTGATTATAAAAGTAAACGCTTCCTTTTTTTAATATTAATAATCTTTTATGATTAATCATTATCTTATCATGAGATTAATTTGAAATTTTCTTCAGAACATATTGTCGTTTGTCTATTTTTATTAATTCAACTTTTTTGTTTGTTAAAAATTCATCAACTGCCTTTTTAACTCCCCCTTGCCACCATCCGCCTTCGAAATAATCATCTCCTATAATGTACCCATTTGTCTTTACTTTGATAAATGAATTTTCTAAATCTTCTTTTACAAATTCATATAAATGATTTGCGTCGATATAAACCCAGTCAAGTGAATTATTTTCGATTTTTTCTAATTCAGATGCGGAATTTCCTCTTAAAATTATTACAGTTCCATTATCAATACTTTTCTTAAATAATTTTCTGACTTTATTAAATCTTTTATCCATGGAATTTTGCCCTTTACTGAATTTTCTGCCATAACCTGCGTCTTTATATATAGATGAGCCTTCAAATTTCCAAGGATCAATTAAATAAAGCTTAGATGGCGAGACAATATTTAAAATTTTTAATGAAAAGTCTCCTTCCCAAACTCCTATTTCTGCTCCAACGGAAGATTTGTCGAAGTATTCGAAAAGAAACAATCTTTCATCAATAGGTTCACTAACAAAACCCGATTTTTTTGCTAACCATTTCATTCCGGGAATAATTTTAAGAAAATTCTTTATTAATTCCAGCATCATAATCCTTAAATTTTAAGTGGTAATATATTTATTTGTTGTTTGATGAATTGTTAATAAAATCTTTTAATTTAGTTGACAATGTATTTTGTGTAATATAAAAAAACATAATTTTTACAATTAGAATGAAAATTTATGCAAATGTCAATTCATTTTTCATATTACTTATTCATATTAACAAAGTCATATGATTCATGATAAACTATATGTAAATATGAATTGTTACATTCGAAGTTAATTATTGAAAGTTAATCTCTTTACAGAATAATTAGTTTGTGACTCAGTAAGTGAAATCTCATCACTTAAATATATTGTTAAACTAATAATAGTTTTTATTTTTGCATTTTTACTGACAGAATCTTTAAAGGAAATTTCTTTTAAACACAAAAAAGTCATTTTTAAAAATTTGTTTTAGGTTGATTATTTATATTGTCAACAGAAATATAGATTTCTAACCCATGGTGATTTATTTATTTTGAAATGTTTCGTTAAGTTTTAAAATGACAAAATGAAATATAACAGAATGAATACTTTCAACGGAGCACATATCATTTAGTGGAACGTGTATATTATGTCTGTTTATTTTTTTCAATATCCCGCCATCAAAGCCAGTTATGCCTATAGTGACTATATTATTTTCATTTGCCCATTCTATAGCTTTAATAATGTTTTTACTATTTCCGGAACCACTGATAGCAATTAAATAATCCCCTTTTT
Source organism: Bacteroidales bacterium (assembly GCA_029004185.1). Lineage (GTDB taxonomy): Bacteria > Bacteroidota > Bacteroidia > Bacteroidales > JAHJDW01 > JAQUPB01. Next base: position 1,497 of record JAQUPB010000015.1, read on the forward strand.
TTGCAAAAGTTCTGATTTGTTGTTCAAATATCATTTCAAAACCATTATCATTTCCCAATGCAGTCATAAAAGGTGTATTATCTGTAAGACTTAATGCTTTAATTCTTTTTTTTTGTTGAATATTCAAGATTGTTCCTTTTGACAAATCCTCGGCAAAATGTGAAGCATTTGCTGCTGAACCACCATTGCCTATTAAAAAAATTGTGTTTTCATTTTCATATGCCTTTAATATCAATGAAATTAAATTATCAATTTCTTTAAAGTTTATTTCTTCTAAAGCGTAATTAATGTATTTTGAATAATTTGCAAAGTCCATATATATTTAATGTTTTAATTTCATCCAGTTTTCTTCAGCTTTTTTTAAATTTTCTATTGTTCCAATATCAATTAAAAAATCATTTATAATATAACCTTTCATTTTTCCGACAAGTTGAGGCAACACATGATACCCAAAATCTGTAACTTCAAGGGTTGGTATTAAATCCAACACTTCAGGTTTGGCAATATATACACCTGCATTTGCTAAATTTGATTTAGGAAGTTTAGGCTTTTCAACAAAATCAACAACTGTATTGTTTTTATCAAGTTCAGCAATACCACATGTTTTGGGATTGTTTGTTTTGAATAAAGCCATATTGAATATACTGTTACTATTATTAAAATAATTTAGAAAGTATGAAAGATTTATATTTGTTAAATTATCTGCGTACAAAATAAAAAATGCATTTTCATCTTTGATGAAGTTTTTATTTTCTCTCAAAGTTCCTGCACTTCCTAATAACTTTTCTTCATAAAAGAAAGTAACTTTTATTTTTGTTTTATAAGATTTTACAAATTTCTCTACTAAGTTTGGCAAATAATGTAAATTAATTAATATTTCATCAACATTGTGTTTTTCCAATAAATCAAACCACCAACATAGAAGGGGTTTATTGTTAATTGGAACTAAGCATTTCGGTATCTTATCAGTTATTGGTTTTAATCTTGTTCCTAATCCTGCAGCTAATAAAAAAGCTTTCATTTTTATTTTAAAAAATTTAAAATAATCTTCGAACCAAATTTTTCAATCATAAAAGGCAATTCTGTATATTGAGACATTGCCTCTCTGTATTTATCTTGACTGCTTCTGGGTACATAACTCATTAAAAATCCACCTCCACCGGCTCCCGCAATTTTACAACCAATAGCGCCGTTATTAATTGCCATATCAACCATTGAATCTATTTCGTTATTTGTTATTCCGTCAGTTAATTTTTTTTTGATTTCCCAATTTCTTTTTAACAATTCGCCAATAATTTCAAACTTTCCGATTTGAATATTTTCGTGCAAATTATTTACTAAATTTCCAATTTCAACTATATTGTTATAATTTTTGGAAATATTTTTTTTATGTTCGCAAAGAATAATATCTGCTTTTCTGGTTTTATTTGTAAAGTGTAGTAAAATATTTGAACCAAGTTTTAGATATTCTTGTTCGGTTAAATTGTATTTATAACTATTTACACTTTCGTCTAAAAAGAATTCGAATTTTCGTAGTCCGCCATATGCAGCAATATATTGATCTTGCTTGCCGATAGGTTTTTTGAGAATATTTATTTCAATTTCACAGGCATCTTTTGCCAACTGTTCTGAAGTAGCAGAAACCCCTATGTAATTATATAGTGCATTCAATAATCCGACTGTAACTGAAGAAGATGAACCAAGTCCTGAACCTTCGGATGGAATATCCGCAAGTGTTATTATCTCAATGCTATCAAATATACCAACTTTTTTTAGTGACTCTCTGATTAATTCATGTTCGATTTCATCAACGCTATTAACAACTTCGTTGTTTTTATAATGTAAAACAATTAAATTATCAAATCGTTTTTTTACAATTACATAAATAAATTTATTTATTGTAGCAGAAATAACCTGACCTTTTTGTTTTGTATAGAATTCTTTAAAATCTGTTCCTCCTCCAACAAAACTAATTCTTAATGGTGTTTGTGATATTATCATAATTTAATTAATATTTTGGATTTTTCTGCCAATTATAAGTGCTTAATAAAATTTCATTTAATGTTCTTTTAGCTTTCCATCCCAACTTTTTTTCTGCATTTTTTGTGCTTGCAACTAATATGGCTGGATCACCTTCTCTTCTTTGTTTTATTTTGAAATCAATATTAACTTTAAATAAATCATTTGCGAAATTTATAATATCTAAAACAGAATATCCTTTTTCAAATCCTAAATTAAAAATATTATTTTTCACTTCATTAATATTATTTATAGCCAATATATGAGCATCAGCTATATCCAAAACATGAAAATAATCCCTTATTCCTGTTCCATCTATTGTGTTAAAATCATTACCAAAAACATATAAGTTTGAATTATTATTTATAATTTTATTTATTACCAAAGGTATTAAATGAGTTTCGTTTTTTCTGGCTTCACCGTGTAACTCAGTTGCACCGGCAACACAAAGATATCTGAAAATAATGTAATTCAAATCAAATGCTTTTCTGCAATCTTTAATAATTTGTTCTATCATCAATTTCGAATGTCCATAGGGATTAATAGGAATAGTTGGATGTGTTTCGTCTATTGGAGTGTAAACTGGTTCTCCATAAACTGCAGCAGTTGAAGAAAAAATAATATTTTTAACGCTTTTTTCCTTCATTTTTTTTAAAAGTGTTACGGTTTTAGATGTATTGTTTTCATAATATTGAATTGGATCAATAAGGGAATGTGGAACATTTGCGGAAGCGGCTAAATGTATAACAAAATTTATTTTGTATTCATTAAAAATTTTATTCAATATTAAAGTATCAGCAAAATCACCTTTAAAGAATTTTACATCTTCAGATAATGCTTCTTTCTTTCCATTACTCAGATTATCAATAACAATAACTTTAAAGCCGTTATTTTGAAGTATTTCAACAATAATACTTCCTATATATCCTGCTCCACCAGTAACTAATATATATTCGTTCACAAAAAATAATTTAAATCAATAGTAATTAATTATTAAATACAAATATAAGAATTTATTTTAATGTTTATTCAAGATAAAAATGCTGATATGTATTGATGCTAATAAAAAGTATATAGAAGTTAAATAATTTTCAGGTTTTTATTTATGAATTCTGATAATTCGATTGGTGTTGTTTTTTGGGGTATGTAAAGTATCAAGTTGTTGCTTTTATTAATGAATTTTGAGCTTATCTCCCTGCATTTGATGTGATATTCATTTAAATTGATCATCCCGTATATTCCAAGAAGAATAAATTGAATGTAAGTATTATTCCATTCGAAATTTATTATTGAATTTAACCTGCTAATAACATAATCGCTTTTTGGTTCAATAATTTTTAATTCTTCACCTGAATACCTTACTAATTCTATACATGAATTAACTTCAGAACCACTAGATATAGAATTTTTCCCAAATATTGTTTCTGTGGGAACAGCTGCCATGTAAGGAATAGAGTGCCAGCTCTTTGTAACTTTATTTTTTATTCCTTTTTTGATAAGATAATTTCTGATGACCTCTTTAAATGGTGCATTTAACCGGATGAATTCTTTTGATGAAGAAATTATTTTTTGAAAATTATTTTTTTTAAGTTTTTGAAAAAGTTCGGGATAACTTGATTTATGGTATTCTTTAATTATAAATGAACGTGGAAAAGGCAGGCAGGTCCCATCTGATTTAATCCCTATTATGTCATCTCCGAGTAATTTATATCCTTTGTTTTTAATTAAATCACCTATTATAGCTGTTTTGCCAACTCCGCCTGCACCCGAAAAAAGAATGGCTTTATTATCAGGATTTACAACCCCTGCCGAGTGAACAAAAAATATATTTTCTTCTAATAAAAGAAGCTGAATAAATTGAGTTATTAGAAAATTTGAATCATCAGCCCAGATAGAAAATCCGTTAGTTTCTTTTTTTATTGCAATTCTGTTTTGTTTATCAACAAAAAAACTTCCGTATTCGCCCTCGGTTTCATAGTTGATTATTGTTTTATTATTCCTTTCGTAAGCAAATTTTGAAAATGAAAAAATGTCTATAACATATTTTGATTTTCCGGGTGCATTGTTTTCTGAATTCTTGAAATAATTCAATTGAAAGTCAATACCGTCAATAACAGTATCAGGTACTTCTTCGTGAATATTTATGTTAACTAAATCAAAAAGGGAATATGTCTTCATTTATAAGTATCTTTTAATAAAATTAAATTTGTCAATTTCTTCCTGATGTCCGAATTCAATTAAAACCCAGCCTTTCAGAGGATGATGTTTTGATGTGCGTTCGGTATAGTTTGGATAGTAGATTCTGTATTTATTTTTTGGATTTAAATAGTTTTTAATAAATTCATACGAACATATCTGATTCTCATATTGGTCGTAAAGGAACATATCAAGTCCGGGAACTTTGAAGTCGTCAATAAGTATATATGCTTTGCTGAGCTGATTTGTTATCATTTGTATTTCGGCATGGAGAGGCCATTTGAAACCATATCCATGTGCATCTAACCAAAACAATACGTTTTTTTCTGAAAGATGGTGTTTTACAAATATCTTTTTTAAAAAAGGTTCGGAAACATTTTTATGGACTTCAATATTATTAACGTCCTTTATGTTTCTCTTAAGATGGTTAAATGCCATAATATCAGGTTCGCATGACAGACAGCTTATGTCAGGATATTTTTTGGCTACATATAATAAAGAAGAACCTATATTTGCTCCTGTTTCTACGAAAGTGTCACTTTTTCCTAAAAGATAATCAACCAGTTTTAATAAATACAAATCTCCGTGAAATCCTGTATCAAGTAATTTAAATCTCGGATCATTTAAATTGCATACGTAACTTTTAATTGTTGCCGTAATCCTTTTTGACAAATTAATTACATTCATTTAAGTATCTTTTATTGAATTTATATTTGCAGCTTATTCAAAATGGTATTTACATAATTATCTGATAAAAATAGTCTGAATTTTTCACTTTTAAGAAATTTTTTTGCTTCAGATATATAAATATTGTATGTAACTTCGTCGATTTCAATAATATGTCTTGCTAATTCCTCATTAGATTTGAATTTTCTTCTGTCGATGAAAACTGATTCTGGAACATAATCGGTAACATTTGCAGCACCCCAATATACCGGAACTGTATTGCATCTTAAAGCATCAAACATTTTTTCAGTAATATAACCATATTCGTCATATATGTTCTCATAACATAAGCTGAATTTATATTTTGGCATAACATCCCATTTGTTTTCTATTGTTCCCTTGTATGATTTAAATAATATATCATTTTTATTTTTATTCCAGCCAACGCCGAACAAGTCAAAATCATCGGGATGATTTTTTTCAAAATACAGTATGCTTTCTTTACGTTGATTATATAATTCCCTTGGATGTTCAGATGATTTATTTGCCGAAATATTAACCAATAATTTTTTTTCTTCAAAAGTTATCTGTTCAACTTCGGGAAATATTTTCGTGACTGGAGGATAAAATTTGATATATTTTTTATTATCAGCTAATATATCGTTCCATGTAAAAACGTATCTGAAATGTTTATGGAGTTTTGTGTTGTAATTGTCAGCATTAATAGTCGGGGGCTCCGTAATAATTAAAACCAGTTTGTGCTGAAGTTTCTTTTTTATTGCTTCTTCATAAATATTTATAAAGGGTTTGCCTGAAAAGAGATTTTTTATTCTTCTTGCACAAATTCTGTAAGGCTCTGTTCGTCCAATGCTGCTGATATCAAGAAAGATGATCCATTCGTATTCGTCAAGTTCTTTTGATTTTGAAAATTCAAAAGTGTAACCTGCATTTTCAATACTGTTTTTAAAATTTATATATGGTTCGGAACAATTATCCCTTGCATTTTTATTTAGTAATACTTCCTCAACTCCTCCTGCATAAATATATAAAATGGACTTTGACATGATAACTTTAGTAAGTTAATACGTTTTTTTTTAATAATAATGTTTTGTTTTCATAAATTATGGTTAACAAATATATATGCCGCTGTTATTGCATGCCTCAATAACTCTTTCAGATGGTTTTTTATTTGTTCTGAAACAAACAGTATCATATATTTTTTTTATATGGCTTTTGAGTATCCTGCTTTTTGATGGTTTGCCGTAATATACGTTAATGATGTTATTATTTGTGGTAGAAGTATCAGCAGATAGTTTCTGAATCGAACAATTGCTGTAATCAAAAAGTGCTTCAACCGGCAAATCGGGAAAATACTGATTGTCGAAAAATTCATTTTTGATAAAAATACTGTTTGTACCAGTACAGCAAATTAATTTATAGCCCTTTTCAATGCCAAGTTCTTCAAGAGCTTTGGCAGAAGCTCTTAAAAAAACTTCACCTTCAGGATCTTTGTAATTAACATATGCAGGTATTGTATGATTATGTTCAATAATTACGATACTTGGTTTTACATATGTTAAATATTTCCATACATAATAATCGGCAGAATCAATGTCTATTGAAAGAACACCGATGTTTGAATCAATTTTATGTTTCTCAAATATGCTGTCCAGTGAATCTTCTCCTTTTGGAGTAATGTATTTGTTAACAACAATTGGTTCGAAATCGGCATAATTCTTCATTATGTTGTCTGATTTGTTTTTGTCGCCTTCGAGCAAAACGGCTTTCCATCCCTGATCGTGCCATAAACTGTAAATGTTGGAAAGTACTTTTCCGTCCCATGCTCCTATGTCAACACAGATTTTTGTAACCGGCGGCACATGTTTTAAAATGTAATCAATAATACCGTCTTCGCCATGTTGTGATGTTATGTTTTTTGCAAAACAATTCAGTTTGGCTGTCATTTTTGATTTTTCGCTCATAAATTTAATGCTTTAATATTAAATGTATTTTTAATCTGTTTTTATTATTTTTTTTATTGTATTTTTTAATTTGTTTTTCAGATGTTGTAAATTAATCAACTGGGCTTTTCTGAAAATTTTGTATGTGTTATTCGGGTCAATAAATTCTCTTCTCTGGACAAAAGAAGAAAATTCGGGATTTTTTTCCAGAATTACGTTATTCCATTTTTTCTCAAAAGCTATTTTGTCGTTTCCGGCATTCAAACTGTTTTTTTTGCGGATATTAAATGCTGCATGTGAATAATGTTCTATATATGAATCCTGGCTGACTATTATTCTATATCCTTTTTGGAAAATTCTTAAACATAAGTCCGCATCGGCATAATAAAATTTAAAATCATTTTCGTTAATATAGTTAACATCTTCGAGTGCTTTTTTTGCAAAAATTCCATGATTGATAAGGATTTTGTCTTCTTTTATTAATCCAACCCAATATGTTGGCGGACCCGGAACATCTCTCCAGTAAAATGCTGCACCACCAATTTTTTCGTTTTGGGAAAGTCTTTTTTCAATCAGTTCCAGTCCGTTTTTTATTGCTCCCGGAACGAATAAACAGTCATCACTTATCATGCAGATATATTCACCTTTTGCAATTTTAAAACCAAGGTTCATGAAATAACCCCATGACTTTTTTTCTACTTTTTTATTGTTCCATTCTCTGTTATTATGTTGAACTATAGTGATAATATCTTTTTGTTTGCACAGCCACCTTAATGATCCGTCAGTTGAACCGCCATCAATAACAATTATTTCGCTTTCACATTCAAGTAATGAAAGTTCTTTTCTGACACTATAAATAGTTTGCTTTAAGAACTTTTTTCTTTGATAGCTTCCTAATACTATTGAAATGGATGCAGTCATTATTTTTTTGAATTTAAAGTTTCTTTTTCAGAGGGCAATATGTATTCAATATTTGTTTCGTCAATTTTGAAAATACAGAGAACCAAAACAAATTGTGTGACATAAACATAATGCTTGAAAAAGTATTCGCCGGTAAAAGCATCGCCGATGATAATAAGTGAAAAAACTGATAAAACAGTTACTTTAAAAAGATTTAACTTTGTTAATGGTTTAATAAAAAACAAAACGGAATTTCTTAAAAATGCAAATAAAACACAAAAAATAAAAATGCTCATATGGAAACCGTATATTGACCAGACAACGACAAAATTATTATGTATGTATCCTGATTGTCCTTCAACATAATTCATTTCATTTCTCATTCCTGCACCCCAGAATCTGTTTGCTATGTCATGAAACATTGTTGAAAAGGTTTCCCTGGTTTGTGTGAAATGCCCCGCGTCGTCCATGTATTTTTCGTTGTTCAGTTCGTTGCTTCCCGTATCAATATTTATGATACTTGTTATTCTGCTGAAATGATATTGAATGTCTATTCCCAATGACTTCATTGTAAATACAGCAGCAAATAATATTAAAACCGTTGAAATAATAATCCTGAATGTTTTATTTATGTTAAGTTTATTAACATAAAATAATAAAATCACATTAAAAATAATCATTACAAATACAGGTGTTCTCCTTGATGACAGAAATACTATAAATGCCATTAATATTGAAAAATACAGGAATTTGTTTTTTTTATAAATGAGATAATGCAAAAAAAACAGCCCCTGGAAAATAATCATTGAGTTTAAAATTTCGGCATGAGGCAATGTTGTCTTCCCTCCAATATATTCAATTCCATTTCCAAGAATAAAATTAATTAAAATATAAACGGCAATTAATACAACAATATATCCGCCAATGTTGAATGTCTTTTTTAATAATACTGCTAAAATATCCTTTCTTAAGAATGCGAATGTGTACAGAAAAAGCAAATAAAACAATAACATCCTGGGTTCATCTGTTATAAGATACTTTAATTTATCAAAAGAATTATTCGGATTAAGGAAGGATATTATGACAATTAAAACGGAAAAAAAATAAAACCGGAGAAAGAATTTGTTATAAACATAATAAGATCTGAAAGTAAAAAGAAGAAACATAACAATTAAATAAAGGATGATTTCAAAAAAAGTTATGTTGTGTCCGATAAGGTCCGCATTCATCATTATGGAACTTATGATTCTCATAAACGGATATAATGTTTTAATATCATATGGTGTTGATGAAAACTGTGCGAGCCAGAAAAGAATTAATAAAAAATAAAAGAAATAGTTTAATTTATTATAAACTAATAGTTCAATATTTGAATTCTGTGTCCTCATTTATTCAATTGAGAATTTCTTTATACAATTTAATGTAACTATTTGCTGAAATTTCGTTTGTAAAATTACACAATACTTTTTTTCTTGCATTTTCCTGCAATGAATCTGCAGTATTTTTTTCTTCCGATAAGACATAATCTATTCCGGCAGCAAAATCATCTGTTTCAAATGGTTTTGCAAGATACCCGTTGTTTTTATGGTTAATCATGTCTTTGTTTCCTCCGATGTCGAAAGAAACTACCGGAGTGCTGCATGAAAGTGATTCGATTATTGTTAATGCCAGGTTTTCCTGAACAGAAGGTGCAAGCATAACGTCAGCCGCTGAGTATAAAAGAATAAGGTCGTCGTCTTTCAGGTGTCCGAAAAAATTAGTTTTAAATTTAGGGTTTTCATTAATTTCTGAGCCTTTTGAACTTCCGAAAACGGCAAATTCAATATTTTGGTATTTCAATTTTTGCAACGAGGGTATGATATATTTAAATCCTTTTCTCTCATCACTTGTAGCGCCAATTGCTCCGAATAAGATTATTTTTTTGTCGGGTGGTAAATTCAGAATATTTCTGGCTTTATTCTTCTCAACCGGCTTGAATTTATTGGTATCTATTCCGTAAGGTATGATTTTTATTGTTCTTTTTGAGAACAAACTACTTTCTTTTGCCGATTCGCCCAGCCATTTACTTGGTGAAACAATAGTGAGATTTTCTATTTTATTATAATAATTATATTTTCTTATATGTTGTTTTCTGCTTAAATCATTGTCTTTATTGGATTTCAACAAAGGACATTTTCCACAGTTGAGTTTATATTTTCCGCAATAATTATCGTAATTGCATCCTCCTGTAAAAGGCCACATGTCATGTAATGTCCATACTATTGGTACTTTAATCTTACTCAGGGTTTCAGTTTTGACAAATGACTCTGAAAGCCAGTGCAGATGAACTATATCCGGGTTGAATTTATTTATTTCCCGTATTATATTGTCGCAAATTAATCTGGGATGAAATCTTGATTCAACTGATCCATCAGAAATTCCCTTACCTAATCTTATATAGTGTTGGTATGTTTTGTTAATAATCTTACTTAACCTGCCTGTATGCGTTTCAAATATTGAATTGTCATCACAGTTTTTCTGGCATACAAGAATTTTTGAATCAATACCGGCATCTTTTAGTCCGTTATGTAATCTCAGCATGGCACGGGCTGCACCACCGTGAATATCGAAGTTACATAATGAGAGAATTTTCATTTTTTTTATGCCGGTTTTATACATTCAACAAATAAAGAATCCGGTTTGCGGATTTCATTTTTAACAACATCTAATTCGTATTTACCAAAATCCGGAATTTGAGATTCAAATGCAGACATTTTTTTTATTTCAATAAATCCGTTATTTCTTAATAACCTTGTTAATGAATATTCATCATACATCCATTTATGAATTTCACCCGAATTTCTGTAACGACCTTCTTCCATAAAAGAATAGTTTTTCTTTCCTAAAATGATTTTAAGGAAAATTACTTTTATTTTGTTTATTATTTTAACTGCCAGGCGTTTTATATGGAAATAAAAAATCTTTTTTTCTGTTTTTTCTACTTTATTCCAGATATTCTTTGCTTCAAATCCAATTCTTGAGATTATAAAATCTTTATTAATAATATTTTTATTTGTTAAATATTCACCCATTTCACCTCCTCCATATTTACGAACCGTTTGATCAAATAATTCCAACATAATCCAATCATAATCGTTTTCACGATTATTACTTCCTTCCAATAAATCGTTAACGATTTCATTATACAATTGACAAATTACACGTAAATCAGGTATAGCTATCCTTAATATGCCTTTGGGCTTTAATACCCGTTTTATTTCATTTATTAAGCATATTGCTTCACGTCTGGAAAAATGTTCCAGAACATGTGAATTGTATACAACATCAAAAGAATTATCAGGAAAAGGGATGCCGTTAGTAAGATTATATCCTCTAACGCTTTTGCCTCTCCCAACAAAATCTACATTAGTCCATTCTTCGTGATAGTGGCTGCCGCATCCTAAATTCAATAATTTTAAATTCATGTCGTTTTTTTTATTAATCTCTGAAGCCAAATATATTCAGTTGCATGTCGTTAAGATTATTGCTTGTTTTTAAATTGATAAAAGGCTGTGATGAATTCACGCTGGGAGGGTAAAGATGCAATCTGAAGCCGGCATCAGCAAGTATTCCAATTAAAATATGCAATGTTTGTTTCTGATTTCTGAATGAATGGTATTCAACAAAAATATATTTTACGTTATAAAGCAAATCTTTCGAATCGGCAATGACTTCTGTTTCCATTCCTTCAATATCAATTTTCAGCAAGTCAATTGGTTCTGACAAATAATTTTTAAGCCGTGTGGTTTTAATTTTTATCTTACTATTACAATCATAGTTTTCGTTTATTATTTTTCCGCTGTCGGCGCCTTCCTGGTGAAAAAAACATTCACCTTCATTATTTGATAATCCTTTTTGTATTAATTCCACGTCGTTGAAATTAAAAGAATCAATATTATTTTTCAGGATTTTAAATATAAGTGGGTCGGGTTCAAATGCCGTAATTCTTGCATCAGGAAATAACTTTTTAAAGTAAATAACGCTTAGCCCTATGTTCGCACCGCAATCCAGAATTTTCGGTTTTTTTGATCCTGAGGGGAATTTATAAATTTCTTTTTCAAATATTTCATTATATAAAAAAAGAAACGAAGCGGAATCAACCATTGAGATTTCATTTCCTAAAATTTTTGTCTTTTCATTTTTATATCTTGGAATATGACTAATACGGTATAGTTCTCTTGATATTGCAAATGATCCATCATTACGTTTGAACATATGATAAATACTTTGCGGCGACAATTTCCACAGCAAAAGTCCGAAATCTTTTATTTTCCCCATATACCTGTTGCTTTATTGTTTATTATTTTTTTGTATTGAATGGGAACCCATACCGACCCTATGAACAAACATACACATGTGGCTATCATGATTCCAGTACTGCCAATGTTCAGTGTTTTTGCAAAATATATTGATAAGGGAATATTAATGATTGTTGTGATAAAAGACATATACAACTGAAGTTTTATTTTTCCCACACCATTAATAAAGAAAACATAAATCTGATTCCATGCCAGTATAATTGTATATAATCCCATTACTATTGTCAGATATAATGGAATTGTAACTCTGCCATGGAGCCAGATACGATATACCGGTGCGGAAATAAATACCATTAAAACACATGAAAAAATCAACAATAACCAAATCTTCGTTAGTTGCGAAACTGTATTCTTTATCCAGTCAATGTCTTTTCTTGCCCATGCATTTGTATATGCCGACCATAATGGTCTGGTGATTATTGAAAAAATCATTATCGGAATGCACATGTATTTATATGAAATGTTATATGCCGTAACATCCTGTGGTCCTATTATCTGGGTTATGATCATATTGTCGGTTGAAAACATAATTATTGCAGAAATCTGAATAAAGAAAAATTTAAAACCAAGTGTTCCCAGGTCCCTGAAATGTTTTAAATCGATATATTTGAATGAAGGAGCTATTGCTTTATATCTGCCTCTGAAAAAATAAACCGTTCCGAAAACATATATAAGTATTGATGAACCGTAATATGTTACAGTTAATAAAAGCAATGAACCTTTTGTTGTTTTAATAAGAATCAATAAAATAACCAGATATACTATGCTCGCCAATGTACCGACTATTTCTCCAATTGCAGGTTTCTGGTCGGCAGTCAGAATTATTGAAATCAAATTTATTACAAATTGAATGGCGAAGGAAAGAAAAATTACAAATACAACTAAAGGCATTTGGCTCTGCAATTCATGAGGTGTGTTAAATATGCTTCCCCAGTTGAGAAAAGGAAAAACTATAGTAAATAAAACAAAAGCTGCACCGATAATCAAAGTCATAATTGCATAAGTTGTGCTTACATATGTTTTTGCAGATTTATAATCTTTAACAGCAAGAGCTTCAGCAAGTTTGTTTTGCAGTCCTCTTCCTATCCCAACGTCCATTATTACAAGCCATGATAGTATTGATGTTAATGTTAGCCATATACCATATTCAGTGTTTGTAACATAATCAAGCACTATCGGCACCCTGATGAAGCTTATTGCCAGGGTTATACCCTTTAATACCAGCAATGCTACTGCATTTTTCTTAACTTTTATACTCAGCTCATTGCCTTCGGTGAAGTATTTTAATATAAATTCCGGAATTATTTTTTTGATCATTTCTGTATGTTGTCAGTCGTTGCTTAAAAATGCTTGCATCAAAATGATGCAGGTATTCTTATTTTCAGCAAAATTACAATATTTTTTGTTTATGCGGATTTTATAATTTTATGAATTGCATCCGAAATATATTCTATAGATTCTTTGCTGAGATTTGTACCGGAAGGCAGGTAAAGTCCGTTCTCATAAAGATAATCCGATACAGAAAAACTCTCATTTGTAGTTAATCCTATTTTAATAAATGCAGGTTGTTTATGCATAGGGAAGAAAAAGTTTCTCGTTTGAATACCGGCATCAGATAGTTTTTTTGCTAAATTATCCCTTTCAATTCCCGTTTTATTTTTATCAATCAGCATTGCATTAACCCAGAAAACATTCTTGCAGTTTTCTTTTACGGGTTGAAATGTCAGCCCATCAATATCGGATAGAAGTTCTCTGAAAAGTTTATTATTATTTATGCGCATTGCGATATAATCGTTTATTTTTTCGACCTGAGCAACGCCAATAGCTGCCTGAACATTCGAGAAACGATATTGAAAACCTATGTCTTCGTGAATGTAACTTCGTTCACCTGAAAGCGGAAAGCATAAATTTTTATAATATCTTGCCCGTTCAATTAGTTCAATATTATTCGTTGTTACCATTCCTCCTTCGCCTGTTGTGGCAATTTTGTTGGCAAAAAAACTAAACGCAGCAATATCTCCCAGATTTCCGCATTTTTTTCCGAAATATTCTGCGCCATGGGTTTCAGCAGAATCTTCAATTATTTTAAGATTATGTTTTTTTGCAATTTCCCAGATTGGTTTCATGTCACATGGGTGTCCGTAAATATGAACAACCATTATTGCCTTCGTCTTTTCAGTTATTTTTTCTTCTATTAATTCAGGGTTAATGTTCCAGAAATCAATTTCAGCATCAACAAATACAGGTTTTGCTCCGGTATAACATACTGCAAAAGCACTTGAAATCATTGTGAAATCAGGTATTATGACTTCGTCACCTTGTTTGATGCCAAGCGCTTTTAATCCTAAATGTATTGCGCTGGTACCATTGCTTACTGTTGTTGCATATTTTACTCCGCAAAATTCAGCAAACATTTTTTCAAATAAATCAACATATTTTCCCGATGATGAAATCCAGCCTGTATTTAATGCATCATTCACATATTTACTTTCATTTCCACCAAGATATGGTTCGCATACCGGAATAAATTTATTTTTCATTATTTATTTATAAATTTAGAATGCTTTCCGCAAATTTACCAAAATTAACTTCAGCATTATAATTTTTCTCCCAGCTTTTGAATGATTCTTTTTGCATTTCAGCAATAATGTTTTTATTGTTAATTAAAAATTTAAAGGCTTCAGCTAATTCTGTTTTGTCAGGATTCGAACTTAACAAAATACCATTACTGCTGTTTACAATCTCGGAGCTTCCTCCTACATCGGTTGCTATAACCGGAATACCGCAGCTTTGCGCTTCCATAATCGAAACAGGAACACCTTCGGATGAACTGGCATTTATTAAAACATCAACAGGTGTTGATTTGTAAAAATTGAACACTTCATCGTTTTCCAAAAAACCTAAAAATTTGAATTTTAAATTCGGCTTGTTGTTGTTTGATAAGAATTCTTCTATTTCGCTCCTTAGTTCACCTTCGCCGATATGATACCATTCAAAAAAAATGTTGTTCAGTTCGGACGCAAGATAAACCATGCTTTCTGCAACTAATTTTATTCTTTTAACAGGTATGATTGCCGAACAGGAAACGATTCTGAAAACTCCGTCTTTTGAACCTGAATTGAGAAAACCAGGTTTTCTAACTCCTAATCTCGAAATTTCGCACTTTTCCTTTATTGCAGGATGTTTTTTTGTAATATAATCATAACCGTTGGTGGATATGAGATAGAGATGGTCAATGAAATCGATGGTTGTTTTCCTGAAAGGTAAAAATCTGCTTAATTCTTCATACAAGTCATTTCTGTGTGCCCTGCTTATTACTTTTATTTTGTTATTGCTTTTTTTCACGAGTGCGAGTCCAAGTGTTCTTGTGCTTAGCCAATAGGTGTATAAGACAGCTTCAGTTACATTGTTTTTTTTAAGATATTCTTCAATCCACTTATGTATAACGTGGATGTTGTGTGCTTCGGTTAATAATAATTTTAGTTTAAACGGGCTAAGAATATTTTTTATGTTGCGGAACATTTCCTTTAAGAATAAAAATGATGTTATTGCTATAAATATTCTTTTAATTAAAGGTTCGTTTGCTATTGTTTCGAGGCAGTGTGCAAAACCAGTTTCAATAGCTATTCCGGGTGTTTTTTCAATTGTACCCTCTGTGCATGATGGTATAATTGTCAAGTCAAAATATTTTGCAAGTATCGTGGTTTCAAATAAAAGAAATGAATCTTCGCGGTATTTGCTGTATGGAAATGAGTCGGTAAATAAATATAATTTTCTTTTTTCCATATTTCAAAACAACAATTTATAAAGAATGCAGAACATTATATTTTTCTTTTAAACCAGTCGAGAGTTATTTTCAGTCCGGTTTCGACATCTATCTCAGGGTTGTAACTGATTAATTTTTGCGCTTTTCTTATATCTGCATGTGAATTTTTAATATCTCCTGTTCTTTCGGGATTGTAAACCGGAGAAACAGAAGAACCGGTTAAATTTTTCAATAATTCATAAAGATTATTTAATGATGTTTTTCTGCCATAAGCAATATTAAGAACTTCGCCATTGGATTTTGCGATATCGGAAAATACAGCTTTTATATTTGCCTGAACCACATTTTCAACGAAAGTGAAGTCGCGTGTTTGCTCTCCGTCGCCGTTTATAGAAGGCGGAATATTATTCAGCAATGAGTTGATAAAAATAGGAATTACGGCGGCGTATGGTCCGTCGGGATTCTGACGCGGTCCGAAAATATTAAAATACCTCTATCCGATAATATTCATTTCATAAATTTTTCTGAATACTCCTGCATACAATTCATTTGCGATTTTTGAAACCGCATAAGGTGAAAGCGGGTTGCCTGTTATTTCCTCTTTTTTTGGTAAGGTTTTATTGTCGCCATAAACCGAAGATGAGCTGGCATAAATAAAACGTTTAACTTTTGATTCTTTTGCGGCAAAAAGCATATTTATAAATCCATCAACATTTGATTCATTAGTGGCAACAGGATTTTGCACTGAGCGTGGAACTGAACAAAGAGCGGCTTCGTGAAAAACAAAATCAGCATTTTTGCATGCTTTAAGGCAGGAATTATAATCTTTTATATCGGCATTTATGAATTCAAAGTTTTTAAAATTCATAAAGGGCTTGATGTTTTCAATTGGACCTGATGACAAATTATCAATGACAGTAATTTTACGTGCATTATATTTTGCCAGGTATTCGACAATGTTTGAACCTATAAATCCTGCTCCGCCTGTAACAAGAAATGAATATTGGTTTAAATCTTCCTCGTGATATTGCTTCTCGTACATTTTTGATTTTTTAAATGATTTTATGATTTTATTTTACATACATCGGGCATTTTAATTTTATGCTTATTGCAATTATGCCGTGTAACATATATTTTCAGAACTTCGGTCTGCCTTTTGGTCAGGTTGGTTTTTTTTATTTCGGATAAAGAAATGATTTTGTTTTTTTCGCAGTATTTCATTGCCCATTCAAGCTCATTGTATGTTGCTCCGATTTGTTCTTCATCTGTTTTGTCTTTTTCCCATAAGCCGTCGGTTGGTGCTGCTTTTTGGATTGATTTCGGAACGTCGAGAAATTTTCCGAGAGCATATACTTCCGATTTCAAAAGGTCGCCGATAGGATTTATGTCCACGCCGCCGTCGCCGTATTTTGTAAAAAAACCAACCCCGAAATCTTCAATTTTATTTCCCGTGCCGCAAACAAGATATTTATTGGTATTGGCAAAAGCATAAAGAGTAACCATTCGCAAACGGGAACGGATATTTGCCAGAGCAAGATCTCCCTTTGCATTTTCAGGTAAATTACAGATGAGTTCCGAGAAGACAGATGACAGGTCAATCGTACGGGAAGAAACATTTTTGAATTTCTTTTTCAGCCAGTTTATGTGTTCCACAGAAAGGTAATATTGTTCTTTGTTTTGAAAAACAGGCATGTTCAAAGTTACAACGGGAAAATCTGTTTTGGCACAAAGAGCAGAAACAACGGCTGAATCAATTCCCCCTGATACGCCGATTACAAACCCTTTTTGTTTTGATGTGTTTAGTTTTTTTACCAGCCAGTTTGTAATATGTTCCGCAACTTTTTTACAGTTCATAATTTTATACCATTTCTAATTATAAATTAGTCCATTTGATTATTAGTATAATGCCGAGAGAGTTTATGTTTAGTCCAATTAATTGGACTATTACATAAACCGAATCGGTATTATTAAAAGTTCTGTTCAATGCATTGTAAAATTACTATTAATCTTTTAATTTGAAAAACTTATCCTGAATATTATAATAAATAAAAAAGCTGTCAGAAATTAATTGACAGCTTTTAATGTTATGAATGTGATTCTTTATTTTCCTTTTGCTGGAGCCGGTAATGGTATGCATGACAGCTTTGCCCAATATATATCATATCCGCCTTCACTTGTAAAAGTTTTGGTGCCAAAAATTGCATTTCCTTTTAATTCACCGCAGAAATAAACGCCTCCTTTTTTATCCAGAGTTACGCTTTCAGCGCTTTCAATATCTTTGCCGCCGCCGCGTACCAAACCGATTAGAGTTCCACTAGGGTCATATTTTGCAACAAAAATATCATTTATTCCGGCGCTTGTAATTGAATATTTGTCAAAATAGCAGGTGCTTTGGAATATTCCTACTACGTAAGAGTTTCCATTTCCATCAACAGTACATTCTGTTGCAATTTCAGTTCCCCTGCTTCCTGCAGTTTTTGCCCAGATAGCATTACCTTTTGGGTCATATTTTGCAAGGAACATGTCTTCATTTCCAACGCTGCGTACATATATTCCACCGAAAGAAACGGTATCGGTAAAACGTCCTGTCATATATGAATTTCCGTTATTGTCAACTGCAACACCGAATACGTCATCATAATCTTTTCCTCCGGCTTGTTTCACCCACATTGTATTACCATCTTTGTCGTATTTTGCTAAAAATATGTCAAAATCGCCAAGAGAAGTCATTTGGAAATTATCACTGATTAAAGTTCCTTTAAAATCGCCGGTAATAAATACATTACCTGCACCATCGCAAGCAACAGTATAACTTTCAACATCTTCCCTGCTTGATACTTGTTCAGCCCATATTATATTTCCTTGCAAATCGAATTTGCAAATGAATGCATCTTTTCCGCCTGCTGATGTCAGGTTGAAGTTTCCAAATTGTGCTGTTGATTTAAAAAATCCTGTAAGATAAATGTTATCATAAATATCAACTGTAATACCGCTTGATTCATCTTCGCTTGCGCCGCCTACTCTTTTCACCCACTGTACTGTACCGTTCTGGTCATACTTTGCAAGAAATGCATCGGATGAACCTGCGCTTGATACCTTTATTTTATCAAAAACCGCCTGATTTGAAATTATGCCTCCGACATATATAAAACCCTTACTGTCAACTGAAACGCTGTATGCTCTGTCGTCGTCAATACCTCCGCCGTGCCTTACCCATAAGATGTTTCCCTTAATATCATATTTGGCTAAAAAGGCGTCATAATCGCCGCTGCTTGTGATTGAATCTTTGCCGAAGTGAGCTGTTCCCGAAAAACGTCCTACGATGAAAACATTTCCTGCATCGTCGAGAGTTATTGAATAGCCTAAATCAACATCATGTCCACCTGCCTGATTAACAATTTCCCAGCAGTTCTGGTTTTTGTCTTGTGCGTATAAAATAGCGGTTGAAACCATTATTGCAACCAACAATAGAAATAATTTTTTCATAGTTTTAAAGATTTAATGTTTTAAAAAAGTTCTCAAATATATAAATTATTTTAAAGAAAACAACTTTTTAGAATATAAATATAGTTAATTTCTTATTTTTTTCTCGATTTCTTCGATATAGCTTTTGAATTGCCTGTCGGTTTCCATTAAGTTATTTACTGTTCTGCATGCATGCAAAACGGTTGCATGGTCTTTATTTCCGCAATGCAAACCTATCATGGCAAGGGATAGTTTTGTGAAATTTTTTGAAAAATACATTGCTATCTGTCGTGCCTGCACAACTTCCCTTTTTCGTGTTTTTGAGCCTATCATTTCGGGAGGTACATTAAAATATTCGCAAACCACTTTCTGGATATAATCGATATTGATTTCCCTTGCGCTTTTCTTAACGCAAACATCGAGAACTTGTTTGGCTAATGCTAGGTTTATTGCTTTTTTATTAAGGGTTGACTGTGCAATTAATGATATTAGTGCTCCTTCAATTTCACGGATGTTTGCAGTTATGCTTGTTGCCAGATATTCGATCACATCATGCGGTATTTCTATGCCTTCGTTATAAATTTTCTTTTCGAATATTGCAATGCGGGTTTCAAGGTCAGGTGATTGAAGATCGGCAGCAAGACCCCATTTGAATCTCGAGAGCAACCGTTGTTCAATGTTCTGCATTTCAACCGGCGGTTTGTCGGAAGTTAGTACTATTTGTTTTCCTGAACGGTGGAGATGGTTAAATACATCGAAAAATATATTTTGTGTTCCCTCTTTTCCTGATAAAAAATGAATGTCATCTAATATTAATGTATCGAGCATCTGGTAAAAATGTATAAAATCATTATGATGCCCGTTTCTTGTTGCGTCAACATATTGCTGAACGAACTTATTTGTTTCAACGTACACTACTGTTTTGTTCGGGAAATTATTTTTTATCTTAATTCCTATAGCATGTCCCAGATGAGTTTTTCCCAAACCGACTTTACTGTATATGAATAAGGGATTGAAGGAAGTACCGCCGGGGTTGCTTGCTATTGCAAGTCCTGCAGCTCTTGCAAGCCTGTTGCAGTCGCCTTCAACAAAATTATCGAAAGAGTATATAGGATTAAGCTGAGAGTGTACCTCTACTTTTTTTAATCCGGGAATGATAAAGGGATTGCGTATAGTGTTATCCTCATTAATATTAACCGGCAGAGAAATTGGCGGGTTTTTCAGGTCCTTTGAGTTTTTTGTCGGCACTTTAATTGTAACCGGCGACTTACTCAAGGTATTGTCAACTACAATACTGTATTCCAGCCTTCCTTCATTTCCAAGTTCCTTTTTTATCGTTTTTTTCAGAAGAGTGATATAATGTTCTTCCAACCATTCATAAAAAAACTGACTCGGAACCTGAATTGTCAAAACATCGTTTTCTAACTTTAGTGGTTTGATCGGTTCAAACCAAGTTTTAAAACTCTGTAAGTTTATATTATCTTGTATAACCTTTAAGCAACTATCCCAAACTTTTACAAAATCCTTTTCCATTATTTGCTATAAGTATTTTTTAATTCATGACTCAGAAATGGTTAAAATTTGATTAAATTATACGGGTTATCTATGCAGTAAACTAAATCAACTATCTAATCAAAATTTATTTTTACAAATATTAACAAAAAAAATAATTAAAAAAAATTTTTTTGTCTTGTTTTTCTAAAAAAAATATATTAACTAAAAGGCACATATAAAAGTATTTTTATATGTTAATTGCATAAATAAATATTTTTGCAATGATAAGAAAATTAAAATCCATTTTCCAAAAAAAAATCAATCCTTTTTTCTTTGTAGTAATATCAGTAAATTCTGGCAGATATTTTTTTTAATGAAATTTGCTTTTATTTGCTTTCAAGGGATTCGATGTTATCAACGAATTTCTTTATTGAAAACACAATGCTTTCAGAAAGTTTTTTTCTTATTGAAAATTTTATTTCGCAATTTGCTTCTGAATAACATATTTCGTATTTGACTTTATTTTCAATTAATATCTTTATTATGTCATTTAAAACTACATATTTTGCAGTTGCTTTAAAACTTTCATTTATTGTATTGGTTATTATTTCTGCATTTTTTATGGAATCGGCGGCTGCATTTCTGTATGCTTTTGTTAAGCCGTTAATTCCAAGCAACGAACCGCCGAAATATCTAACAACAACAATCATCACATTTGTCAAACTGTTTGATATTATTTGATTTAAAATAGGTTTACCTGCCGTGTTGCTGGGTTCGCCGTCGTCGTTGGCTTTTTGAATTGTTTTTTTGTTGCCTAATACATATGCATAACATTTATGCTTTGCACTATGATGCTTTTTCCTGATGTCGTTTATTATTGATTTCGTTTCATCGGCGGAAGATACAGGATAAGCAAAAGATAAAAATTTACTGCCTCTGTCCTTAAAAATTCCTTCGGACTTCTTTTTAATTGTTTTATATGTATCGTCAGAGAACATTTTGAATTATTTTTTTATTGAACGCGTAACGCTGAACTTATTTTGCCAAGGGCATAGAGCAAAGGGCTTAGTGTTTTAAAAGCATTTTAACCACAAACTACAAACAACAAACCACAAACATTTTTTTATGAATTTGCAACCATAAATATAGCAACAATTGCGGCAATGAGTCCGATTAAATTAACTTTCGAAAGTTTTTCACGAAAAAATAAAAAACCCGACAAAGCCGATAAACAAATTATTGTTGAATTGAAAAGCGGAAAAAAAACCGAACTGTCAAATTTGCGCGATTCAATTACTTTCATGAAATAATACGTGGAATAAAAATTAAATATTCCGAGAATTATACCACCGTAAATATTTTTCAACGTGATTTTCATTTTTGATGTTGAAACCATAACCACGATGATGATTGCCCCGATGACAAAACTTATAATAAAGACAACCAGAAGATATGAAGGCAGTTCATTTTTTCCTATTTCTTTCAGCATTGCATAATTAAGTAAAGCATCGTTTATTCCGCTGCCGAAAAATAAAATCAGCGGCAAAAGAAAAAGCGGTATCGAGAGTTTTTTGTCGTTTTTGCTTTTTAAGGAAGAAAGGCAAAAAGCAATCAGGGCAAGAAATATTCCTGCAATTCTCAATGAACTGACTGAATCATTAAAATAAATGAACGCAAAAAATACAGGAATGATTATTGACATTTTGCTCGAAATAACCGAAACGGAAATACCTGCTTTTTGCGTTGATATTCCGAAAATGTTGAACATGAGGACAAATAATATTCCGTTTAATATTGAGTATTTGAGCCAACTTGCGCCGGTAAGTGTTGTTAAATTGATTTTTATATCTGAAAAAGCGATGCAAAAAATTATTGCAACAAGGTAGTTTATGATTATTGCCTGAAAAATACTTATGCCGGATTTTTCAAATAATTTGAACAGGATTATTATTGCCATTGAGGTGAGGATGGCAAGTATCAGGTATAGCATAGGTTAGTTTCTTTCTTTCTTTCTTTCTTTTTAAAATTGTTTTTTATTATGTAATTTCTGAAATATTTAAAGTTAAAAAGTTTGTGGTTTGTAGTTTGTTGTTGGGGAAAAGTTAATATTATATTGCTAAATTGTTGAATTGTTAAAAAAATCATTAATTTTTTTTTCTCTGCGTCTTAGCTTTGCGAGAAACTTTTTTGTTTTGTAAAACCGCAAAGAACGCTAAGCTTTTATTTTAAACTACAAACAACAAACATTTTAAACAACAAACTTATTTTTATAAAAGTACAATTTATCCTTTCCCGAAATGTTTTCTGAAATTAAATCTCCTTTTATTTCCGGCGTCTTAAGTCCTTTTACGAAATTTTTATTTCCAACCAGAATGCAGGCTTCATCCCATAGGCTTTCTTTAATGAATGATTCAAGAAGAATTTTGCCTCCTTCAACAATTAATGATTGGATGTTTCTTTTAAATAGTTCTTTTATTATTTGCCCGGGTACATTTTTTGAAAAATCTAACGGAACGTATTCTGTGTTTTCTTCAGATGATTTGGAAACAGAAGTAAAGACAATAGTAGGAGCAAAGTTGTCGAAAATATTCAGGTTTTCGGGAAGAACCAGATTCTTGTCAATTACTATTCTTAGCGGATTTTTCCCTTTCCATTCCCGTGTTGTTAATTTCGGATTATCATTAATGGCAGTTATTCTTCCAATTATTATTGCCTGCTCTTCCGAACGCCATTTGTGAACTATAACCCTTGTCAACTCATCGTTAATCCATATTGGTGAACCGATATTTTGAGGGGTTCTTTTTGCATCCATAAAACCGTCAGAAGTTTGCGCCCACTTTAAGAAAATATATGGTCGTTTTTTTTCGTGAAAAGTAAAAAATCTTTTATTCAAATCCCTGCATTCATTTTCAAGAATGCCTGTTTTAACATCAACTCCCGATTTAATGAGTTTTTCAATGCCTTTGCAATTTACTTTGGAACAGCAGTCTGATGTTCCAATAAGTACTTTTGGTATTTTATGTTTCAGAATTAAATCTGTACATGGCGGTGTTTTGCCGAAATGACAACATGGTTCGAGGTTTACATATAAAGTTGAATTTTTAAGTAAATTTTTATCTTTAACAGAATTTATTGCATTCACTTCGGCATGTGGTTCGCCATATTTCATATGATATCCTTCACCTATAATATTACCGTTATTTACAATCACACAGCCGACCATCGGATTAGGCGCGACATTGCCGAGTCCGTTTTCGGCAAGCTCAATACACCTTTTAATATATTTTTCGTCATCAATCACAAGTCAAAATTAATGTTAATTAATTAAATTCAATTAGTATTTTTGTTTTTTATTTTTTTAAAGATGAATATTGAAACAAACAAAATAGGTTCAGTTATAAAATGCTTCAAAGAAGAGTTGAATCCTTTTTATCCTGAAGAGGAAATAAAAAAAATTGTTTGTCTGACTTTCGGATTTTATTTTAAATTTTCGCACATTGATTTGATGATAAAGCAGGACGAACGCATGGGCGAATCGGAAATAATAAAAATAAAGAAAGTTCTGAATGCTTTAAAAAAATACAAACCAATCCAATATATACTTGGCAAAACTGAATTTTATGGTTTGCAATTTAATATTGATGAAAATGTTCTTATTCCCCGCCCCGAAACGGAAGAACTTGTTGATATGATTATAAAGGAAAACAAAAGCAGAAAAGAAAATCTGAAAATTCTTGATGTGGGAACCGGCAGCGGAAATATTGCAATTACTTTGAAAAAGAATTTACCAAATGCAGAAGTCACTGCAACTGACATTTTAAATAATATACTGAGAATTGCCGAAATAAACGCCGGATTAAATAATGTTGATGTTGGTTTTCTTTTGATTGATATTTTAGATGAGAAGAATAAATCTGCTTTATCCGGATTTGATATAATTGTCAGCAATCCTCCGTATGTCTGTGAATCGGAGAAAAAAAATATGCAAAGAAATGTGTTGGATTACGAACCGCACAAAGCATTATTTGTTGATGATAAAAATCCATTGATGTTTTATGAAGAAATTTCTGATTTTGCAAAAAAGCATTTGCATCCGGAAGGTTTACTTTATTTCGAAATAAATGAACGTTTTGGAGGTGTAATGACTTTGATGCTTGAAAAAAAAGGATTTTGCAATATTGAAATTTTTAAGGATATTAACAGCAAAGACAGGTTTGCAAAATGCAAAACGAGAACTGTTTTTTAACTATGATTAGTTATTTACTGTTTTATCAACTTGAAATTTTCAATTTTATCTGGTTTCAAAACCATTAAAATATACATTCCTGCCGGTAATGGATTTCCATTTATATTTTTCCCATTCCATTTTACATCCAAACGATTCAAGCCTGCAGAAATTTCCGGTACGGAATAATAAACCAATTCACCGGTAATATTATAAACCTTTATTTCTATTATTTCGTTGTTTTTTAAACTTCTGGAATTGATGCTTATTTTAACTTCATCAACAAAAGGATTAGGATAAACAGTTGTAAGCGAATCCATGTCGTTTTCTTCAACCGATACCAGATTGGTTTCATCTTTACAATTGTGACATATAAGATTTGTATCTTCCAGGCATAAGAAAGCAGTATATATTGAAAGAACCCTTTCTGCTAAACTGTTGTAAATAATTTCGTTTATTATGTCATTTGATTGTTGTTGTGATTCCAGGTTCTTTATAAAACAACCCGTCCACATCTCTTCATTTAGAGAATCACTTGTAATGGGTTCGCTGATATTAATGGTTTTTGAAAACAGTGCTGAATTATATTCCCCGGAGAATTCAGCAATAAAAGGAAAACTCCCTTTATATTTTCCTATTTGCAGTATGGGAGTGTTAATATAAGCAATATCGGAGGAAGCATTTAAATTATATCGGCTGTAACAAATTCCAGTTGTTAATTTGGTGTACAAATCAAATGATTTTATTGTTCCACTCAGGTATTTAAAGGAGAGATTAATTATTTCCGAAAGAGAGTACCCGTCTCTTATTCTTTGAAATGAACCACCTGTGATTCTTGATAAATTTAAATAAAAATATTCGTTGCCATAATAATAAGTGCTTCCGATATAATAGTATGCAAAACTCTGATCTTGAAAGTCGGCAATATGAATCGGAATAGAAGGATTCATTAATTTCAGAATGTCATTAATTAAAGTATTTGCATTCTGGTATTCTCCAAATTGATCTGAACTTGATATTAAAACAATTTCGCCATTGTTGTCGTTGTTTTTAATAAAATCAATTCCGTTGGACAACAACGAAGTCAGATTACTGTAGCTTGATAAAGGATTTGTTAAAGCGTTAAAAGTATTTTCAATAGTCAGTGAATCTGCAGGCAGCCAGTAGTTGCTTACTCTATAAATTGATAAATTTGAAAATATAAGGTTGAAAGAATCTTTTGATGATAAATTTTCTATCATTTCATTTTTTGTTTTTAACAGCAGTTCCGAAACGCTTATTGTTGTGTTTGACGCATCATAATCAAATAAAACAGCTACTTTGTGATGAGCTGTTGAATCCACAAAGGGTGATGGTAACAAAGCCAATTGATATATTCCTTCATTTCCTCCTGTTGAATATTTTGATAAATAATAACCGTTTTTCAGAGGAGTATTAAAAGATATTTTAAGTTTGCTGTTATAATAGCTGCTTGAAATTTCAGTTGTTAAATAATCACCAAAAACGGTGTCTGTCTTTGCCTGAAAATTTAATTCTGTTACATCTTTTATTGACGGCACATTCCACAAAGAATCAGTCCATGTAAACAAATGTAATTTTGGAAGTTCATTTAGTGAAGTAGTTAATAATTCCAAAGGTAAGCTTGCTGCAACTTTTTCTTTGCTCCATTCGGCAGGCATCAGAAAAGTAATTTTTACCTTTCTAGTTTGATTGCCCATCATAGGAAAAACTTTCAATTGGTATTGTGTGCTGCTTTGTTTAGTTAATATTGACGGGTCTACTCTTCTTTTTACATTGTTTTCGTATATTAATGAAGCAGTCCATTTATCAAGAATCTTAGCACGTATAATATCATTGCCAACCCAAAGCCATGAATCATATACTATGGCATTTTCAGGCAAATTGAAATTGAATGTTATTTCAAGAGAATCATTGGCCGTGTAATATGTTCCTCTTGCCGAAAAGGTAAGATACAAACCGTATTCCATATAAATACCTTTTGGCTTTACAGATAGAACAGCTTCTTCAATCGTTCCCTGATATGTGCTCCATGAGTTACGTGGATCTCCTACACGAAGACTATTATAACCGAAAGAGTTTTTTGAGAGTAGCAGCGATAAGAAAATCAGAATTAAAAGATATTTTTTCATAAAATGATTTTAGGTTTTGGGAGAAATTAATAAATCAAAATTATTGACAAATTTATGTTTATTTTGCGAATAATTTTAAAATGTTAGAATTATTTTCCTCTATGACAATTTTCATAATTATAATTACAGTTATTGTTTCAATAACTGCTTTTCAGAATAAAGAGCTGTTTTATAAATTTTCTTTCAGCCCGTATTCTGTTATTCACCAGAAACAATGGTACCGAACATTTTCTCATGCTCTGATTCATGCTGACTGGGTTCATTTATTAATAAATATGTTTGTTTTGTATTCTTTCGGAAAAGCCGATGAACATTATTTTCAGTCAGAATTCGGAAACAGGTATTTATTTTATTATTTCCTGCTGTACGCAGGAGCTGTTTTCTTTTCGGTTTTAGTTTCACTTGTAAAACACAAAAACGATTATAATTACAATTCGGTAGGTGCGTCGGGAGCAGTATCTGCAGTTATTTTCTCATGTATTCTGTTTAATCCGTGGAGTGGAGTATATTTAATGTTTATACCAATTGAAATTCCGGGATTTATTTTCGGAATATTTTACCTCATCTATTCGGTATATATGGCAAAAAAGGGCAAAGATAACATCGGACATGATGCTCATTTTGCAGGTGCCATCTTTGGTTTTATTTTCCCTGTTATTCTAAACCCAAACTTATTCTTGACCTTTATTAACCAAATAATTTATTTTCTTTAAAAGAATTGTATATGTTGAGTGTAACATTATTAGATAAATAACGTATATATTTGAAAATCTAAAAATAAAAATATATGAAAAAGGTCATTTTAAGTGCAATAATTTTATTTGCTGCAACAAAATTATTTTGTCAGGTGCAAACCCAGACAATAAGTTTTTATAATATGAGCGACAGGTGGAGTGTATGTCTTAGTGCAGGTTCTGTTATTTTTTATGGAGATATACGTGATTATGACCATACTCCATTTTGGAAGAACCAAATGGAAGATAAATGGGGTTGGGGCTTTAGGATTAAAAAGCAGTTTACTCCGGTGTTTGCATTCAGTTTGAATTTTGTCGGCGGAAAATTTGCCGGAAAACGCGAAATAAATAATGAGTATTTCAAAGCAAGTATGTTTGCCTATGACTTTGGAGTTAAACTTGACATAATTCCTATCATTACCAGAAAAGATACAAATAAATTTTCTTTATATGGCACTCTGGCAATGGGTTTGATTGATATCCGTACTATAAAAAGAGATCTGAACAATAATTATCTATATGCATATGGCTATGACGAAAGTGGTGAAAAACTGGGAAATGCCACAACCGAAATGACAATTCCTATCGGACTTGGTATAGGTTACAAAATTGGAAAAAGATTTGGAATAAACCTGGAGTTCAAACTATATAATATTGGCTCCGATAAACTTGATGCAACCCTCAGTAATGTTAATGATAAAATAAGTTATGCATCTTTAGGATTGGTATACAGATTTGCAGTTGTAAACACACAAAGAACAAAACCTGAAACAACCCCGGAACGTCCTTCAAACTTTTTGTTTTAGAAATATATTGTACGTAAAATGAATTATGTTGTTGCTGTTGTATAATACTACAACAACAGAAAACATACAATAAATCTTTGTAAATAATTGAAAAAAATATAAGAAATGAATTTTATCAAACACGATGGAATTTAGTAGGACTTTTTTTTCAAGAAATAAGCAAATCGGAATGACACTTATAATAGTAGCGGCTGTTATTACCGTGACGCTTGTACTTAATGCATTCAAAATAGGTGATGTCGGAGTCAGAACTTTGCAATGGATTTTACTTGCAGCATGTCTGATATTGATAGTATTTGAATTTTTAACTCCATTCGCAAAAATAACCGCTAATTATATTATCATCAGTGAGTATACTTTTTTTATTAAAAAGATTTTATTTCATAATATCAGGAGAGTAAAAGTATTAAACAAGAGAAGAATGCTTGCTGTTTTTACTATGGAAGAAAAAAAATATATTATTAATCTGAAAGCAATAAATTATAAAGATAAAGAAGAATTTATAAAATTACTTGAGGATATTGTAAGGGAAAATTTAAAACTGAAATCAGAGAAAACCAACCGGCTCAGGAACGAAAGCTATAATATTGTTTTGAATTAGTCAATAGTCATTGGTCGTTAAAATAAAGAGTTTGTTGTTTGTTGTTTCTCTTTTTTTAACTACAAACCACAAACCTTTTAAACGACAAACTTATTTTATTTTACTGTTAACAATTTCCAGAATTTCCTTTTCAAGTGCAATCGTTTTTTTCTCTATTTCCTGACCTTTCTGAATTTTTTCCTTTACAAAATCGGGGTCATTTAAACCTGATGCATTTATTTTTACATTTAAAAAAGCACCCATCACAGCAGAACGTGCACACAAAGCACCAACTCCTGCATCGCTTACGGAATTCGGGTTTCCTTTTTCGGCCATTACTTTAATGATTTCCATTGACTCATAAGCAGCTTCCATGACTTTAAAAGGTATTTCTATTGCATATTTTGTTGCTGCATTTACAGCTTCTGTTCTTAGTTTCTTTTCTGCATCAGTAGATTTAGGAAGTTTAAACGAATCCATTATTTTGTTAAATGCATTTGTGTCTTCATCAACAAGAAATAAAAGTTTGTCTTTTATGACCTGCCCTTTTTCGGCCCAATCTGAAAACTCTTCCCACCTTTCGTCCCATCCTGCTTTATGAGATGACAAATTTGCAACCATTGTTCCCAGTGAAATACCAAGTGCACCGATGTACGCCGAAATTGAACCACCTCCGGGTGCAGGCGATTCGGAAGCAGTTTCATTTGCAAATCCCTTGCATGTGAAATCAATTAATTTCATTTTTGAATTGTTTTCAAGTAAATATTCTATTATTTTTTCTTTCGGATTGAATGGCTTCAGGTCATCAAGTCCGAGCGATTTTACCGCAATCTTTATTATTTCTTCTTCGGAAATGCCAACTGAACGTTGTTGCTTTTTCAGAAAATATTTTCCTGCATCGAGCATTGCTTTCAAAGGTATTAATCCTACAAGTTCCGAACCGGTAACTCTTATGCCTCTCTCCTGTGCTTTTTTGGAAGCTTCCTCAAAAGCAACATGCACGGGAGTTATATTTATGTTTGTGAGATTTATCGATATCTGGGCTATGCCATATTCTTCAATGTACCATCCGATTGCTTTTACCGCTTTGAGTGTACCTGGAATATTTACTGTTTCACCTTTTTCATTTTTAACAATCTTGCCGGTTACCTGATTGCCTTCTCTTTTGGGACGCCCTTTTTCTCTTATGTCAAAGGCAATTGCATTTGCCCTTCGCACTGAAGTTGAATTCAGGTTTACGTTATAAGCTACTAAAAAGTCTCTTGCTCCCACAGCTGTTGCTCCTGCCGTTGCATTAAATTTTGCAGGACCAAAATCAGGTTTCCACTTCGGATCGGATAGTTTTTTCTGAAGTCCTTCGTACTCTCCGGCACGGCAATTGGCAAGGTTTCTTCTTTCCTCAGTAAGGGCGGCATTCTCATAACAATAAACAGGAATGGAAAGTTCTTTCCCTATTCTTTCGGCAAGCTTACGCGCGAATTTGGAGGTTTCTTCCATGGTAATTCCTGCAATAGGAATAAGAGGGCATACATCAGTAGCTCCCATTCGCGGATGTTCTCCTTTATGATTTCTCATATCAATAATTTCTGATGCCTTTTTCACAGCCAGAAATGCGGCTTCAATAACGGCTTCGGGTTCGCCTACAAACGTTACAACAGTTCTGTTTGTTGCTTTTCCGGGATCGACATCAAGTAATCTTGCTCCTTCAACAGATTCTATCTGGTCGGTTATTTGCTTGATTACATTCATGTTACATCCTTCGCTGAAATTCGGAACACATTCGATTAACTTTTTCATAAAATTATGATATTAAAATTTGCGCAAAATTAAATTGAATTATTGAATTTTCCCATTTAAAATTACCGTTTCAACTTTATTGCTTCCGAAAGAATAAGGAAGATATTGAT
>JAQUPB010000016.1 GCA_029004185.1 Bacteroidales bacterium
AGGGTTGAATTTTCTAAATGTTTTAAAAATGTTTTTCTTCGTATCTCAAAGCTCGAAGTTCACAGTTTATATTTTCCAACTATTAACTACCAAATAAATTTATTCTATCTGATATTGTTCGAGTTTTCTATAAAGAGTAGTTAGTCCGATACCAAGCTTTTCAGCAGCTTTGGATTTATTTCCACCTGATAGAGAAAGAACTTTCAGAATATATGATTTTTCAATATCGGCAAGGGAAGCATTTTCAATATTCATTGCAGAACCAGCATTTGAATCTGAGATTTCAAAAGGAAGCAAATCAACAGTTAAAATATTTTTTTCTGCTAAAATTACTGCGCGCTCGATTATATTTTTTAATTCTCTTGTATTTCCTTTCCACTTATAATTTATGAGTTTATTAAAAAACTCCTTGTCCATACCTTTTATGTTCTTTTTAATTTTCGTTGAAAAAACATCAATAAAATGATTTGCCAGAAGCTCAATATCTTCTTTTCTTTCAATTAAAGAAGGAATGCGGATTTTAAAAACCGACAGGCGGTAATAAAGGTCTTCTCTGAAGTTTCCGTTTTTACATTCGTTCTCCAGATTTTTATTTGTTGCGGCAATAATTCTAACATTAACGTGAGTTGGTTTTGTTTCGCCGACTCTGGTAAATGTTTGTGTTTCGAGAAATCTTAATAACTTTCCCTGTAAATCAACATGCATATCGCCTATTTCATCAAGAAATAATGTTCCTTCGTTTGCTTCTTCGAACAATCCTTTTTTATCATAGTTAGCTCCTGTAAATGCGCCTTTTTTGTGTCCGAATACTTCCGACTCGAGAAGTTCTTTCGGAAATGCACTGCAGTTAACATCAACAAATGGTTTATCTTTTCGGGAACTTGCATTATGAATAGATTGCGAAAACAATTCTTTTCCTGTTCCTGTTTCTCCAAATAAAAGTACCGTAGCATCAGTCGGAGCAACTTTTTTTGCAAGTTCGATTGCTTCAATAATTGGTTTTGATGTACCAATAATTCCATCAAGTGAAAATTTTTCCACATGTTTTTCCAATCGTTGCAAACGCTTCTGTAGTTTCACTTTTTCCAAAGCACGATGAATAAGGGGAATGATTTTATCATTGTCATCACCTTTTGTTATATAATCAAAAGCGCCGTGTTTAATGGCTTTCACGCTATCGGGAATATTTCCGTAAGCGGTAAGAATTATAATTTCTACAAGCGGATATTTTGTTTTTATCTGATGTGAAAGTTCAACACCATCGGCATCGGGAAGTTTCACATCGCAAAGCACAACGTCTACATCATGCTGTTCAAGTTTTTTAAAAGCTGTTTTGGAATCAGCAGCTTCAAAAGTTTCAAATTTTTCCAGCTCAAGAATTCTGCGTAAAAGAGAACGCAGTTTTTCTTCATCATCAATAATTAATATACGTCCTAAATTCATAAAAAATAAAAGCTATGAGCTATGAGCCTCGAGCTACGAGGAAAAGCATCTTATTTACTATTAACTTTTAACTATTAACCATTAACTATTTTTTAGTTCCACGTAATAAATGAAATTCTCTTTTTACCATCCATTATAATTGAAAGTGGTTTGCTGAACCTTACATGCTTAAAATATTTTGTAGCCTTTATTACTTTTTGTTTATGCAAAACATCCCATCTGATAAACTCGGTTTGCGATGAATGCTGAACGGAAAAGTAACCTATGTTCAATGAAGTTATGTTATGAAAAAAGTGCGAACCGAGCGAAGCATCGAGCGGCAAATCTTCGGTGCTTGTTTCTACAATTATTTTAGCATTTGATATCTGGGTCCATTGCACAGGAATTCCTATCCACCTGTCGCGTGTACCCCATCTGCCCGGTCCAATGAGTACATATTTTTTATTTTGTTTAACCATTTCCGCATTAAGCTGTTCTATTTCATCGGTCATTTCCATGGTTTTCGATTTGTCAAATTTATCTGTATCAATATAAATGACATCATATATTTCGTCAATTTTTCCGTTTCCCATTCCTTTTTCCGAATACAGCAAAATCTGTTTTTTGTCAATATCCTCAAGGTTTAGATTAAGTTCATGTTCTTTACTGAAGAGAGGTTTTATCTGTAACAAATAAAAGGAAGCAAGTCCTTCTTCATTCTTTGTCAGGTCAATTGCAAATTCAATTTCAATAGGACTTCCCATAGCTTCTTTGATAATGCCAAGCAAACTATCTATTGTTCTAGCAAGAGGAATATAATCATATTTCATTATGTTTGCAAAATTCAAGAGTCGTGGTCCGGGTGTTTCAATTCCCGGAACTATTCTGTCGTTGGCAGCATCATAAACCGATGCACAATGTTTTAGATTGCCGTGTCTTTCGGCTTCATCAATATCTAATCTTATTAATCCGGCTTCCTCTCCCTCCATTATATTTATGTCATGCCTGTTTGTATCAACCGCATAAAACGATAATTGTGAATTTCTGATCTGGTCTTTTGTTGAATTGATTTCCACACTGGGATATTTCGGAGAAAACCTGAATGCTTTTTCACCTTCAACAATATATTTTCCGAGTCCGATTCCTGTAACGGCAAAACCCTCTTCAGGCTCCATGTGTGCAAAAGGATAAAAATTATACGACTGCGCTACGCCGCTTATATGGGGGTAATAATAATTTTCATATTTATTGCCAACAACCTCCTGAATGATAATACCCATTTTTTCTTCTTCAATTTTATAATTAACCGCTTCGAAGTATGCACGTGCGTTGTCGGAAAAAATTGAAGCATAAACAAGTTTTATTGCATTGGCGGCTTGCTGAACCCTCACCCTTATATCGGGATGACTGTTAGGCAATAAAATAGTATCGAAAATTCCGGAAAACGGCTGCATCAGAGAATCTTCAAACAAACTCGATGAACGTATTGCAACGGGATTTGTAATTACATTCAGAAGTTTTTCGAGTTTTATCATCAAAGATTCTGAAAGCTGTCCGTTCAAAAACCATTCTTTAATAACGTTATGGTTTTTTTCGGTATATACTTTTTTAAGGTCATTTCTTTCCAGAAAAAGCACAAATTCATCGGTTCCGATAATTGAAGTTTTCGGAGTGCGGATTTTAATGCCCGGGATTATTTTCGAAAAATCAAAATTATATACCAGTGTTGTTATGAATGCAAGACCCCTGCCCTTGCCGCCCAATGAGCCGCTTGCCAGACTTATAATGTTCGTTTCGTCCTGTATTGCCGATTCTTCAAAACTTATAACCTTACCTCTGTTCTGTTCGCTTCTGAATTTTTCAATAACATTAATAAGATAATTTCTTAATCCTTCTGGGGAATTAAAATCGCTGATTTTTGCAGGATGAATGATTTTTGCAATTTGAATTTCACCTCTCGCCATGAGCCATAATGAAAAGTGGTTTCTTGTTGCATGGTAAATAAGCGAACTATCCGGAATGGTGTTCATGTGAGCTTCGAACTCTTTTAATGTTCTTGCAACAGCTATTTCATTGTCGTCTTCATCTTTATAAACAAAATCGCCGAATCCGAGATAGTGAATTATAAAACTTTTAAAATCGTGCAGTAAGCTTTCGGAATTCTTATCAATAAAACTTGCTTTTAGGGCATATGCTCTGCTCAGATTTTGAATATTTGAAGATTGAATTATTGCAGGTAAATCTTCTATCTGCGATTTTATATGCTTAACCAGATGAAACCCTGCATCGCTGTCAACCTTTCCTTTTCTTTCAAATTTAACATCCGATATCAGGCAAAGCATGTAATCTTTATATTTATCGAAAATGTTTATTGCCTCTTCATATGTGGAAGCAAGGAGTATTTTAGGACGGGCACGCAACCGCAGAACTTTGTATAATTCGTCGGTGGTAACATCTTCCATTATTCTTTTTGTTTGTTCAAGAACAATGGTATAAAGCAAGGGTAAATATCTCGAGTAATATTTGGGAGAATCTTCAACCATAAGAATAACTCTTACCAGTCCCACTTCAGTATCGTTTTCAACATTCACCCTGTCCTCAATATATTTTATCATGGCGAAAAATATTTTCGTATCGCCGTTCCAGATAAAAATCTTGTCAATATTTACGAGTTTGTTTTTATCGGTTTCGAAAATTGCTATGTCATTATTATTGTTGAGAAGAAGCAAAACAGGAATGTAGGGATAATCATTCTTTATAAGCTTGCTGAGTTCGATAGGAGTATTTTTATCAACTCCCATCATTATTATTACAAGGTCGAAATGTTTTGAATTAAGAAGTTCGAAAGCATCTTCAACTGTCGAAACGCCCGTAATTCTTGGTATTGAAGTAAGGTTAAGCTGGTAATATTCACCGAGAACATATTCCGAAAATCTTCCTTCGCTTTCAATGATGAAAGCATCATACATTGTTGAAACCAGCAATATTTCACGGACTTTGAAAGGCATGAGGTCGTGGTAAATATACCTGTCCTGATTGCTTTTATTCAAATACTGCTGCAAGAGCTGGCGGCTTGATGAACCCTGATTTTGTTGTTTCGGTATGTCGCTTTGCAGATTAGGTTTTACAACCGTATTTTTTATTTTAATGCTGTTTAAATAGCCGGTAACTATTTTTGAAATATTATCGACAAGCTGAACTTCATCATTTGAAAAAGGACCATTGTCAATTTCCGGAAATTCTTTTGTATAATAAACTTCGATAATGCCTGTTTTTTCATCAATAGTTTCAAAGTCATGCTTCATTTTCCAGCTTGTAACCCTGAAGTTTGAAGTAGTAAATTCGTTTTCTTCGAATTTTATTCTCGCAACGGCAGATTCGGGATAACGTAGCGCTTTTGGCAGAATTGAGCAAATTTGCTGTAATGTTTCGTTTATTGATTTTGCTTCCTTTACGATATTGGTAGTAAGACTAATTGCAGCTAATTCCTTAAACTTATCTTTACTTCCGT
Source organism: Bacteroidales bacterium (assembly GCA_029004185.1). Classification (GTDB taxonomy): domain Bacteria; phylum Bacteroidota; class Bacteroidia; order Bacteroidales; family JAHJDW01; genus JAQUPB01. Next base: position 4,934 of record JAQUPB010000016.1, read on the forward strand.
TCTCCGTGTTTCTCTTATTTATGCTATCATTCTCAATCATACGTATATTCAACTGTTTAATTATGCCTTTAAGTGAAATTGTTAGTAAAATTACTACTTTATTTTTATAAAAAAAAACATTTTATCCTATTGAAACACTAATGTTTCTGAACGCCATTAAAAATGCTCTGAAAAACTATTTTTTATTTCTTATTTAATTTTATAATTTTGGTGTCTTTTTAGAAATAAACACAGTCAGAAAAGATGAAAAATAAATTTGATGCCCTTTCCAACTATAACGAATCAAAGAAAGCCATTGGTTATGTGAGCCGAAAGGAAGCAACACAGGAAACCTACAACAATTTAGGGTTTATGTCGGGACTTGAAGTTCACCAGCAATTGCTTACGGGCAAAAAGCTTTTCTGTAATTGTCCTGCCGGAATTTACCAGAAAGCGGAACAATACGATGCAGAAGTGATAAGGCATATGCGCCCTACATTAAGCGAACTCGGCGAATACGACGGAACCGCCCTCATGGAATTCAAAACCAAAAAGGAAATTGTTTACAGGGTTAAGAACGAAACCACCTGCACTTACGAAGTTGATGATACTCCCCCGTTTCACATAAACATGGAAGCACTTAACATCTCCATAGAAATATCTTTGTTATCGAAACTTAATATTGTCGGCGAGGTTCACGTAACACGAAAGCAATATCTCGACGGAAGCATTCCCACAGGATTTCAGCGAACAGCAATCATAGGCGTTGAAGGAGAAATCGACTTAAAAAACAAAAAGGTAAGGTTGATACAACTTAGTGTTGAAGAAGATTCATGCCGCGAAGTATCCGATATTGGTCACAGAAGAATTTACCGCACCGACCGCCTTGGCATGCCTTTGATTGAAACTGTTACTTATCCCGATATGGTTAATCCCGATGAAGTGAAAGAAGCATGCGATTACATAAGGTTTCTGAACAGAAGCACAGGAAAAGTACGAACAGGAATAGGCGCCGGAAGAGAAGACGTAAACGTGAGTTGCAAAGGCGGCAGAAGAGTTGAAATAAAAGGAGTAGCACACACAAAATGGATTCCCGAACTCACACATAACGAATGTTTCAGGCAATGGGCTTTGTTGAGGGTAAAAAAACTTCTGAATGAAAAAATAAAAGATGCAAATAAATGGCATGTTGCATCAAAAGAAATTGACCTTCATTTTTTCGGATTTCCATGCGACTATGTGAAAAATGCAAGCGAACAGAGTTATAAAATTCATGCAGTTAACCTTCCCGAATTTAAAGGTATTCTTTCCCACTTCACCCAGCCCGGAAAAATGTTTGCAAACGAAATAAGCGACAGGCTTAAAGTAATTGCATGCATAGAAAAGCCGAACATGACTCATTCCGAAGAGTTCGAATCGTGCATTGCAAAAGATGACCTTGACAAAATAAAAACATTACTGAAAAGCGAAGATAACGACGCACAGATAATTTTCTGGGGACCCGAATCCGATATAAAAACCGCCCTTGAAACAATTGAAGAAAGATGCAAAATGGCAATGGAAGGCATTCCGAATGAAACCCGTAAATCATTTATTGACGGAACAACAATTTTCGAAAGAGTGCTTCCCGGCGCCGACCGCATGTATCCCGATACCGACACAGCTCCAATTCCTCTGGAAGACAGCCATATTAATAAGTTGCGAGAAAATTTACCTAATGATGTGATTGAAAGATATAATCAACTTAAGAAATGGGATGTTCCTGTTGATACTTATACTTATATTTTCAAAAAGAATTTATATCCATTGATAGAAAAAATAAATACTGAACTTAAGATAAGTCCGAAAATCAGCGGAACATTTTTTGGACATAATTTTAAATATATTGAAGGACATTACCAGAAAGGCAGGGAATTCAACGAAAATCTTATTTATGAACTTTTCAAATTTCTCAAGAATAATAATCTTGATTTGCAGTTGGCAAAAAATATGCTCCCTGTGATATATGAACACCCGAAGATGGACTTTGATTCTGTTTTGACAACAATAAATTTCAAGAAAATAAAAAAAGAAGACATTGTTTCGAAGATTCCTTTCCTGAAAAATAAATTCAGCGAAATAAGAATATCACCGAAGGAAGAAGTGGCAACACATTGGATTATGGGCGAACTCAGACCTACTGCCCTCGGAAATATTTCCTTTACCGAATTAAGAAAAACGGTTGAGGCAAACTAAAGTAATCGTTTTATCCTGCATTATTAGCAAAAAAATCAAACTGTCTGCAAGCTAGAAGCTAGCAGAAAAGTTTGTTGTTTGTAGTTAATTTTTGTTTTTCCTCGAAGCTCAATGCTTGTAGCTCGTAGCTGTTTTTTTCATTCTTTCTTTAATATCGAGTCCCAGCCTTGGGCAGTTATAGGATTTTGGGTGCCGTTGCGTGAAATTATATTTATTCCCGATTCTTTTTCTGTGACATGTCCTATTATTGTCAGTTCCCTTATGCCTTTTATTTTTTCGAAATCCGAAATATCAACAGTAAATAGTAATTCATAATCTTCACCGCCGCTTAATGCACAAACCGTCGGGTCCATTTTGAATTCAAGAGCAGTGTTAAAAGTTTTTTCATCAATCGGTATTTTTTCATCATAAATACTGCAACCTACATTTGAACCGGTGCAGATGTGAAGCAATTCCGAAGCCAAACCATCCGATACATCAATCATCGAAGTAGGTTTAACTTTTAAATCTTTCAGCAAATCCACAATGTCTGTTCTCGCTTCAGGTTTCAACTGGCGTTCCAGAATATAATCATACCCTGTTAAATCCGGCTGCGACTTTGGATTTACTTTAAATACTGACTTTTCTCTTTCCAGCACCTGCAATCCCATGTATGCTCCGCCCAAATCGCCGCTTACACAAATTAAATCATTAGGTTTTGCAGTGTTCCTGTATGTTATCTCCTTTTCGTCAGCTTCACCGATAACAGTAGGACAAATAAATAAACCTCTTTCGCTTGAACTTGTGTCGCCGCCAACCAGATCGACATTATATTTTTCGCACGCCATATATATTCCTGCATATATTTCTTCAACTGCCTCAAGTGAAAAACGATTTGAAAGGGCAATGCTCACAAGCAACTGACTTGGCTTTGCGTTCATTGCGGCAATATCCGAAAAATTAACAACTGCCGCTTTATACCCAAGATGTTTTAATGGTGTATATGATAAATCAAAATGAATGCCTTCAACAAGAACATCGGTAGAGATTAAAGTTTTATTTTTACTGAAATCAATAACTGCCGAATCATCACCAATTCCTTTAATTGTGGTTTTATTTTTTATTATTATTTTTTCAGTAAGATGTTTTATAAGTCCGAATTCGCCCAATGAGCCTATTTCCGTGCGGTTTTCTTTATTTTCAAATTCCATATTAAAATAAATTAACAATTAATAATTAGTGTTTTTATTTATAGTTTTAAACCGCCACAGATTCACAGATTTAATTGTTTTAATAAAATTAATAATCTGTGAATCTGTGGCAATTTATTTTAGACTCATTAAATTTTATCCTTCAAATTTTTTATTTCCCGGATTATTAATTTAAAATCGTCTTTTATAAAAAATAATTTCCCGTATTTTGTTTTTGTAATATTAAAGAAAATTGCCATTGAAAACACGAAAGATGCAAAATATGAAAATGTGGAAGTCAGCGCGGCTCCGGCTATTCCTAATTGAGGAACTAAAATAAAACCTAAAGCTAATGTGAAAACCAAACCTATTACCGAGCATATTGTATTAAAATACGGCTTTCCTGTTCCCGAAAAATAATGTACAAACATTCCCGAAACCGCTACCGATAAAATCCCTAAGCTTAAAAATAATATTACATTTTTAATTCCGCCGAAATCTTTTCCGAATATCAGTTTCAGTGTATTTTCAGGAATCAGCAATAAAATCACAATGCATATTAAAGAAACAATAAAACTTGCTTTTGCAAAACGCAGGGTTATTTTTTTTGAAAATTCCAAATCATTCGAATTTGAAACTCTTGCATACAATACCGTTGCCATGCTTTTGCTTATTATCCATATACTTTCCGAAAGTTGAACGCCGAGTGAAAATATTCCGAGTGTGGCTCTTCCGAGATATGAATCAACAATGAAATAAGTTAAGCGGTAATTAAAAAACTGAACAAAATTACTAACCTGAACAAAAATGCCATACGTAAAAACTTCTTTTATTATCCGATTCAGATCCTTGAAATCAGTGAATTTTAAATCTTTAAAAATATAAATCAAACTTAATATAAAACTTACAACGTAAGCAATGTAAAGAGAAACAACATATGAGCTGATTTCTTTCTTCCCCGCAATGAAAAATAAAAAACTTAAAGGAGCAATAATTAAAATTGTTTGGATTAATGAAATTGAATTGAATTGAATTATTCTTTCTTTACCCAATAATATTGATTGATTAATTTCAACCAAAGCCCTTATAAAAGATAAAAACAGAATGGAAACTGCAAATTCAGCAGGAATTAAATTAAACATATAAAGAATTATTACAACTATAACTGATGAAAAAGATGCCCATATGTAAGAAATAGCAAAAAGCTTAAAAAGGTCATATCTTGAACTCATATAAACTAAAGATGCTGAACCAATAATACCACTGAGCATTTGAACAGATGTTATACCAACTATTATCAAACTTATTGTTCCAAATCCATCAGCATGTAATACTCTTGTCGCAATAATCACAATAAAAAAATTAATTACTGCTGTAAGAAAACGGGTTGTTATTGTATTTAGGAGATTCTTAAACATTAAAAGATTGAAAAATTAAAAGATTACAAAGTTAGAAGATTTTAAGGAATATATTTTAAATATCACATAAGCTAATTTGCTACTTGAAATATTATTCATTTTAACATATTTAAAAAAATCCGCCACTAAGACACAAAGACTCGAAGTTTCACAAAAAATAACTTAGTGTATCTTTGAGTCCTGGTGTCCTTGTGGCATTTTTATTTAATTAAAAAACTTATAATTTAAAAACTTAAAATTATAAGATGATTCTTAACCTGCTATTTTAAATACTGGTTCTATAAAAATATCTTTTTTATCTTTCTCTTAAATTGAGTTGCAAAAGCAGAAGGAATAAAAATCATTTGCTTACTGTCAATTATTGTATAATCACCAACAGATGCGATTGTGTGAATACCTTTGTTAAACTTTGAATTTTTGAATGGTTCAATAGTCTTTACTTCCTTTTCTTCAAATTCCGAAGTAGTTAATTTTATTATTTCATTAATTTTAATTCTGCATCCGTACGAATCGGAACAATCCTGCGAGGGACGATATAATTTATCATTATATAAAAATGGCGTGCCGGCGGGACGGGCAGATTTAACATCGTTTTTTACCGGATTATTTTTGTGCTCCGTATAATTTCCATCAAAACTATCGGAATAAAATATAAAAAGATTCTCGTTTGAAGCATTTTCTTTTATTGTGCAAAACAACCACCAGTAATTGTTGTAGCGAAAAACAGTACTGTCAATTGCCGGAATATTATTCAATAATGTTTTCTGAAAATTAATTTTATTTTCCTGTTTATCTATTTTATATAAATCCACCTGGTTATTTTCTGCCGATTCGGGAATGCAATAAAATTCATTATCGACTTCAAAAATATAAGGATATGATAAATGACAGGGCTTTTCGAGAATTATCTTATCTTCAGTAAATTTCAAATTTTCATCAACTTCAATTTTTGAAATATTCCCTTTTTTATTTTTATAATTATATTTTTCGAATAAAATATTGAGTTTTTCATTATCAAGATAAGCAAAGCCATCGGCACGGAATTCATTATCTTTCTTTATCGGAAGCCACTTAACTTCAAATGCGTTTTCGTTTAATAACTCACAAACAGGCTTTTTTATAATTCCAATATTCCAATGGTCGGCTTTAAATAATTCATCATAATGAAACCGGAAAATATTTTTGATCTGCTTTATAAAAAATAAAAACATCTGCCAATTGCCGGGAAATTTATATACAACGGCATTAGTTGAGCTTTGTGTAGCATAGAAATAGCCGGCAACTCCATTCATAATATCAATGCAAACCTGTTTCGGGAAATCAATTGATGATGATAAAATATTATCAAAATTTGCATTATAAGAATGTCTAATTGTTTTAAAATATCCTTTTTTCAGAATGATGCCCGCGTCAAGTTTTTCGGTGAGTTTTTGCAATACAACACCGTTTACACTATCATTATTATAAATTTCCCAGAAGCCGGCAGGACCGCCGCGGTATTTTGTTTCATCGCCATGATGAAACGACCATACCCCATATTTTGCTGAATTTAATATTTCTCCCTTTATGATATTAAATCCGAACCGTAAAATAAAATCAAGATTGTGTTCTTTTATTTTTTTTACATCCTCTTCGCTGAAATATTCAGAATATTTTTCTTTTGCAGATGTAGTACATTCAATGCCTTCAACACCTCCCAATATACGCTTTATATTTACAATTTTTCTTTCTTTTGAATTGAAAAGTATTTTCAAGTACAGTTTATAAAAAAAATGCTTTGAAAAGATGGTTTTAAATTTTCCTGAAAGTTTGTTCCACGTTTCATTTTTCCCGGAATTAATAATTAATAATGCAGGAACAACATTATTTAACTCCAAAATATTTTCAATGCATTTAAACTGCCAGTGCTGAAATTCATAGCCATTGCACATTATCCCAAACCGAAGAACTTTATTATAATTTTCAGTGGTCATTTATTTTATTATGATTTGTGGTGATTTCAGACCTAACAGGTCCCGAAGACCTGTTAGGTCTTGTACCTTTGAATTGTATCTCAGTGGTAAGTTAAAATTTTCTTTCGTAAACGTTTATATTAAAATCCAGCTTGAGTTCCTTGATTTTATCCATAATGCTTGCATCATACTGCCTGTCTTCCACTGTTAGTACAAAACCGCCAAGAATATTTGGATTTACCTTTTCAACCAACTCAATTTCGGAATTGAGTGCTTTTTTCACTATCTGAATGATTTTATTTCTTGTTTCATTATCAATTTTAACGGCAGTTAACAGATGCGCTGTTTTTATTCCTTTGTATTCTTTGTAGAGTTTAATAAACTTTTCTGCAATTTCCTTCAAATTCGATACACGGTTTTTTGTAACAATTATTCTGATAAACGAAAACGTAAGTTCTTTTATTTTATTTTCAAAAACCGCTTTAAATATTGCAATCTTTTTATCAACGCCAATAATGGGACTGCTTAAAACAACATCAAATTCCCTTGAATCATTCGTTACCTGATAAATTAAATCTATGTCATTTTTTATATCTTCGAGTTGCTTTGTTTCTATTGACAATTCGAACAAAGCCTTGGCATACCTCGATGAAACTTTTTTCTGTTTCATAAATTAGTTTAGAGTTTTCAGTTTAGAGTCCCGACGAACTGTGTTGTCGGGATTTCGTTTCACTCAATTTTCAATTCAATTTTGCTTCATCAACAAGTTTATTGATGAATGTTTTTTGCTTTTCGTCTTTTGACAATTCTTCTCTCATTATTTTCTCAGCAATTTCAATTGAAAGAGTTGCGATTTGATTTTTGAGTTCGGTAATCACAGCCATTTTTTCATTATTCATATTTTCGCGTGCCTGTTCAAGAATTCTGTTTGCTTCGTCAACAGCTTTTGTTTTTGCTTCTTCTATTATCGATTCTTTGATTTTCCTTGCTTCTTTCAATATCTGGTCTTTTTCATTTTTTGCTTCTCTAAGTAATTCCTCATTGCTTATTTTCAGCTTTCCAATATCTTCTATTGCCTTGTCGGCGGCACGAAGAGAATTTTCAATTGATTCTTCTCTTTCTTTAATCATCTTCATTACCGGCTTCCATGCAAATTTGCCAAGTATGAATAATAAAATTCCGAATGAAATTGTCATCCAGAAAATCAATCCTAAACCGGGGGTTACGAGTTCCATAGTTTTTGATTTTAGATGTTAAATTCTATATTTTAAATATAAATATTCTATTTTGTAATATTCGTTTGTGCTGTTTTTACTATTGCTGTTAGTGTATTTTTTATTAAAACCTTATAAAGTTCAATTATTTTAAGCGAAAATTCAAATGTCTTTTCCTTTATTAAATTATTTTCCTTCATTCTTTATTTAGAATCCATAATTCAAAATTTACAATTTAATAAATCCTAACACTTCTGCCAATCGCAGAAGTGTTAAGATTTTCTTGCTTCAGATAAAAAGTATCAGCAAGCAAACAACAATTGCAAAAAATGCAACACCTTCAACAAGAGCGGCTGCAATAATCATGTTTGAGCGGATATCGCCGAGGGCTTCGGGCTGCCTTGCTATTGATTCCAAAGCACTGCCGCCAATCTGGCCAATACCGATACCTGCTCCGACTACTGCTATTCCGGCACCAATTCCGGCACCCATTTTCGCAATCGCCACATCTAATAAAATCATTAATGTTAACATAGTTTATAGTATTAAATTAATAAAAAAAATTCATTTATAAATCCTATTTTGAAGAAAGTTAATTGTTAATCATTAATTGTTAATCGTAAAGACATTAAATCCCAAATCCTAAATTCTCAATCCTAAATTTTAATGATGTTCTTCTTCCGGTGCTGCCATTCCGAAATAAAGCGCCGAAAGTAATGTAAAAATATATGCCTGTAAAAACGCAACCAGCAATTCTATCAATCCCATAAACACATAAAATATAATAGAAACCACAGAAACGCTGTAACCCATTGCAACATTTATTTGTCCGAAAATAAAAATCAATCCAATAAAACCAAGAGCAATTATATGTCCTGCAGTCATGTTTGCAAATAGTCGGACCATCAATACGAATGGCTTTGTAAATATTCCGATTGTTTCGACAACGGGCATTAATGGTATTGGTATTTTTAGCCACCATGGCACTCCCGGAGTATTTATAATATGAATCCAGTATGATTTTTTTGTACTGAAAGTCATAATTGTAAAAGTAAATAAAGCTAAAATCATTGTCACTGCAATGTTTCCGGTAACGTTGGCACCTCCGGGGAAAAAAGGAACTATGCCAAGCAGGTTATTAATAAAAATAAAGAAAAATGTTGTCAGCAAAAAAGGCATATACTTTTCATATCTTTTTTCTCCTATTGCTGATTTTGCAACATCATCGCGCACAAATAATATCAATGGTTCTATTAACGACTGAAATCCTTTCGGGGCATGTCCTCTCCTTTTCACATAAGCCCGTGAAACAGAAATAAAAATTATGCATAACAGTATAACGCTTATAAACAATGAAAGCACATTTTTCGTTATGGAAAAGTCATAAACTTTCCTGCCATCTTCGGCAGTAATTTTTCCATTCGCATACAAATATCCGTTGTGTTTGAGAGTTCCTTCCCCATGTTTTTTTTCGCCCTTCTCTTCGCTTTCCGGTTTCGCTTCTTCAGGTTTGAATTTATTAAAGTTAAAAATATCCACGCCTTTCCCCGAAACAAGAATAACAGGTAAATAAATTGCAACTTCAATTTCTCCTATTTCAGCAATATGCCATATATGAGCATCAAGAACGTGGTGAAGAATATACGGACCGGGTTTAAATACTTCATTTTTATTTTCCTGTTTTTCCCCTGCTGCTTCTGTTTTTGCAGTATCTTCCTCTTTTTGTTGGGCAAAAGATAAATTTCTTTGCAAAACAAAAAATATCAGAAAAATAAAAACCGGTATTAATTTAAAAATTTCAGATTTGTTTCTCATTGAAATTTTATTTACTAAAACTTTTATTTATATTGCAAGTTTAAAAAAAAATAATTCAAAACACAATTTTATTGAAGTTTTTTTAACTTATTTTTGTGCAAATTAATAAAATTAACTTTATTGACAAACCCGTCAAAACATAAAATCCTTTTTCTTACGCGGTGGTATCCCGATAAGTACGATACAATGCTCGGCTTATTTGTGAAACGCCAGGCACTTTCGGTTAGAAATTACTGCGAACCTATTATGCTTTATATAAGTCCTTCCTCTTCAATAAGCCACAACATTGTCATTGAAAGTTTTGAAGATGATGGTATCCATACAGTTATTATTTATTTCAGGAAATCCGAAGGATTGTCATCTTTTTCAAAGTTTTTATCTTTTATTTATTATCTGCTCGCAAACCTCAAGGGTTATAAATTCATAAAAAAAGAGTTCGGAAAGCCCGATATTGTTCATGTTAATGTTCTTACACGAACCGGGATTCTTGCGCTTTACCTGAAATTATTTAAAAACATTCCATATATCATTTCCGAACACTGGTCGCGTTATCTGCCTGTTAACAACACCTATAAAGGTTTACTGAGGAAAATACTTACAAAAGTAATCGTTAAACATTCTTCTGCTGTGATCACCGTTACCGAAAATCTAAAAGCCGCAATGCTGAGACATGGTTTAAAAAACAAATATTATGTTATTCCGAATGTTGTTGATACCGGCTTTTTTATTCCTTCCGAAAACAAAACAAAAGAGAAAAAATATATAATACATATTTCCTGTTTTGAAGATAAATCAAAAAATATTTCCGGTATTCTGAATGCAATAAAAAAAATATCCGAAAACCGTAAGGACTTTGAACTGCATCTAGTAGGCGATGGCATAGATTTTAATAAAATAAAACTTCTTGCTGAAGAACTCGACATAAAAGATAAATATGCTTTCTTTGAGGGATTGAAAGAAAATGAAGAATTGCTTAAAATATTGCAGAAAGCAGATTTCATGGTAATGTTCAGCAATTATGAAAATCAGCCTGTTGTTATTCTCGAAAGTTTATCCTGCGGCATGCCTGTAATTGCAACTGCTGTCGGCGGTATTCCCGAAATAATAAATAAAAATTACGGGACTTTAATTGAACCCGGCGATGAAAATTCATTGATTTCTGCAATTAATTATATGTTAGACAACCATAACAACTTTAATAAAGAAGAACTTAGGAATTTTGCAATAAAAAAATTCAGCAATAAAATTATTGGTGAAAAATTAAATGAAATTTATTTATCTTTGCTCAAATGATAAAATATACCTGCAGCAAAATCGAAGAACTTGAAAGTATTGCAGTGAAGATACTTCTGATACACCCCAATACTAAAGTTTTCGCTTTTTACGGTCCTTTAGGTGTTGGTAAAACTACTTTCATAAAAGCATTTTGTAAAGTATTAAATATTAAAAACGGCTCGGCAAGCCCTACCTTCTCTATAATAAACGAATACGAAACTTTTAAAAACGAAAAAGTTTATCATTTTGATTTTTACAGAGTAAAAGACATTAAAGAAATTTACGATTTGGGTTACGAAGATTATTTTTATTCCGATTCATATTGTTTTATCGAGTGGCCCGAAAAAGCCGAAAATCTCCTTCCATATAATTATGTCGTTATTAAAATGAGTGAAGAAAATGAAAAACGCGTTCTGGAGATTACGGAATTCTGAAAACAATGCAAAATCATCATTTCTCATATTCCCGTTTTAAAACACGTATTGTTGACATTGGCGATATCCCGCTTGGCGGTGATTACCCCATACGCATACAATCCATGACTAATACCAATACTCTCGATACCAAAGCCACCGTAAAACAAATAATAAGTTTAGCTGAAGAAGGATGCGAATATGTAAGAATTACAATTCCCACATTGAAAGAAGCCGAAAATATAAAGGAAATAAAAAAAGAATTAAAAAAAAGAGGATTTAAAATTCCCCTGATTGCCGATGTTCATTTTAATCCTGCAGTCGCTGAATACGTTGCTCCGCTTGTTGAAAAAGTAAGAATTAATCCCGGAAATTATTCCGATAAAAAGAATTTTAAAAAATTAAATTTTAGCGATGCTGAGTATTTAAACGAACTTGAAAGAATAAAAAAAAGATTTTTGCCTTTGGTTAAAATTTGCAAGGAATACGGAACAGCTATGCGAATAGGAACAAATCACGGTTCTTTGTCCGATAGAATTATAGGCAGGTATGGCGATACAATTGAAGGAATGACAGAATCGGCAATGGAGTTCATAAGAATATGCAGGGATTTTAATTTTTTAAATATTGTTGTTTCCATGAAATCAAGTAACCCTCTTGTAATGGTTCATGCAAACAAATTAATGGCTGAAAGAATGATTCATGAAAAGATGAGTTATCCGGTTCATCTTGGAGTTACAGAAGCAGGAGACGGTGAAAACGGAATCATCAAATCATCGGTTGGCATTGGAACATTGCTCGAAGAAGGAATCGGAGATACTATCAGGGTTTCTCTTACCGGCAATCCGGAACAAGAAATTCCTGTTGCAAAAACTATTGCAGAGCGCTATAATTCAAGATTTGAAAAAGATAAAAAGTTTTTTACAAAATTTTCCGGACCGGAAAATAAACTTGCACGAACACGGACAAATATTGATTTTCCTGTTATTTCAAATAATAAAAACAATGTTTTAAATAAAAAATCTGCTTTGGTTCTTGAAGCATCTGCTGAAAACAAAGTGAATGAAATAAGAGAAGAAATTTTAAAAACAGGAAAACAAAAAAACAAATTACCTCTTATTGCAAAACTTAATTATTCATGTAGCTCAAAAATGCAGATTCAGGTATTTTCATCAATTGATTTCGGTTACTTATTATTGAACAACTTAATTGACGGACTCTGGCTCGACACAAAGAATAAATTTAGTTCAAAATTCATTGATAATATTTTATTTTCAATATTGCAGTCAACAGGAAAAAAAATCACAAAAACAGAATATATTTCCTGCCCCACTTGCGGAAGAACAACATACAATGTTTTGGAAACAACAAAAAAAATCCGCGCTAAAACAAAACATTTAAAAGGACTTAAAATTGCAGTGATGGGATGCATTGTAAACGGCCTTGGCGAAATGGCTGATGCCGATTATGGATACATTGGCACCGCAAACGGGAAAGTAAATCTTTACAAGCAAAATAAATTACTGAAAAAAAATATTGAGCCGAAAGTTGCTGTTGAATGTCTTGTTGAATTAATAAAAGAAAACGGGGATTGGGTGGAAAATTGATTGTTCAAAAATATTTTCTCGTAAAGTATCGCAAAGATTAGTGCAAAGCCCGCAAAGAAAAAAAATCAATCTTTCAAAAACGGATTATTCAATTTTTCGGAGCCAATAGTTGTTTCGGGACCGTGACCTGGATAAACAATAAAATCGTCGGGCAAAGTAAAGAGTTTTGTTTTAATGGAATCTCTGAGAACTTCCATGTTGCCGGTAAGCAAATCGGTTCTGCCAATGCTTCCATTAAAAAGAACATCACCTGCAATCACAAATTTCTCGTCGCGGCTTAGCAGACAAATGCTTCCATCAGCATGTCCGGGTGTATATAAAACTTCAAGTTCAATATTTCCTGCTTTTATTTTATTTTTTTCATCAATAAATTTTACTTTTTTCGGCGGGTCGTCAACAACCATTCCGAAACGATAGCCCATTTCCACGGCTATTTCCAAAAAGAGTTGTCCGTTTTTATGCGACTCAGGAACTAAATTATATTTATCGGCAAGAAACCTATTTCCCAGAATATGGTCAACATGAGTATGTGTATTAATAATTTTTAACGGTGTTAATTCATCTTTTTCGATAAAATCAATCAATTCCTGTTTTTCTTTTTTCGAATGACAGGCAGGGTCGACAATAATGCAATCGCCGTTTTCATCGGAAAGAATATATGTATTCACTCCGAATCCACTAAAAACCAGTATGTCTATTGCAACCATGTTTCTATTAATTTTTTTAAAAAATATTTTAACTAAAAAGCATCAATATTTGTTCAGTTTGTAGTTTGTTGTTTGTAGTTATGCTTTTTTATAATAGATATGTGTTTTTTAGAAAAACTACAAACCACAAACATTTTAAACCACAAACTTATTTTAAATGATTAGTTGCAAATTATTTAAACCTGAATCTCAATAATCCGAAAACAGCTGACATAGTGGGATTATCTTTTGTAAAAAAAGTAAGAGCGTCGCGCGATGCTATGCCAAATTCCCATGCCCCTGCAAGAAAATAAACTCCAAGGGGAATATTTGAATCATAATTTCCACCTGTAACAAAACCTGCCGAAAGGTTAATTACTTTTACTATTCTCACATTAGCGCCTATTCCTATTATTGCTTTATCATAACTTCCCGCACCATCCGTGAAAGGAACATAAACATCAGCGCCGAGCTCAACATTATTATCTTCGCCAAATGCAATGCTCACGCCCCATCTCATGTTTGTCGGCAAAGTATAGTTCCTGCTTACCTTTCCCTTCCATGTGAACAATCCGCTGTCGGACAAAATTTTTCCCATATTATTAATCAGATTATAGCTATCCAGACCTTTATTAGAGCAATCTCCAACCAATGTATCTTTTCCTTCATAAACATTCCCATCCCATTTAATATAACCAATATCGTTGAATGACAAAGCGAATCTTAAACTTTTAAAAAATTCGACAGTACCCCCAAAGTCACACCCGAATCCCTGCCCCACCTGCTTCATGCCGGTTTCTGTAATCTCGGAAGGAGAAGGAGTATTATAATCGAATTTCAGAAAAGGAGTGATTGCAGAAAATGCATTTAAACTTCCGTTTTCGGGCATAATTTCGAGAAGTCCGAATCCCATCAGATATTTTCCGCCAGCACCGAGATAAACTTTAAAGTTTTCATTATTTATAAATCTCCATCCAAAACCTAAATTTATTTCCCTAAACCAGTTGCCGAGAATTTTCGAACCTTCGGCAAGCTGTGATAAGTTCTGAGGAATTTTCGCATATCCTATTGTATCACCACTAGCATTAGTAGCGATTGAATCGAAATAACTTTTATAATTATATCCTTCAAAAAATATTCCCGAAAGAGATTTATTAAGATAAGTCTGAAGCATTGCTCTGTCTCTCATGGTAAAAGCTATTCCCCAGTTTTTATCTGATTGATAGCTTGCGCCTGCAGTCATCAAATCAATATTAAGAGCAAGATTACTGTTGGCAAAAGTTTTTGCAGCCTCAATTTTTTCTGTATTTGTTAAAGGACGGGTATTAAAAATAAAATGTTTTTTTATATCTGTTTTACTTAAGGCTTCGGAATATATTGATGCTCCGAATTCCATCGAAGAAACAGCAATTTTCTTATCATCTTTCATCCATCCGAGATTTGCCGGATTGATTCCCAGACACTGATAATCGCTGATCCATGCAGCAGAATGAGCCGCGCCGGTTGCAGTAAATGCACCCATTTCAAATTGTGCACTTGCGGTTCCTGCAATGAAAAAAACCATTGCTGATACAAATATTTTTTTTATCATCACTCGTAAAATTTGTAAAAAAGTTTTTCTTTATAAAATTTAATTTCAAAATTATCAATGTAAAATTTCTCTCTTCCTTTATTACACACAAATATACTTAAAATATCCTTTTTTGATTTTATTTCCGGAAATAATCCGTTTAAAAATATTTTATTCCATTTTCCTTTTTCCGAATAAAATCCGAAATCCATTGCTTTCCATTCGTATATTTTTTCCCCGTGACATATCTGAAATATCAAAGTAGCATCTTTTACAAAACAATCGGAATAAAAATCAAGACATATTTTGTAAGAATTAATTTTTCTCCAGTCTATAAGGTCATTTATAGGAATGGAAAATGTCGGTCCGTATTCTTCAAGCGAATCAATAACATAACTGTATTTCCCGTTTTCAGCAAATTGTTTCGATTGATAATAAACTCTCCCCCCCCACAATTCACATCCTTCAAATTCATTTTTATACATTATTGTTGGCTTTGGTATTTCAATAGTTCCAGAAGGTTTCTTTTTCGAGTACAATGTAATAGTTGAACTGACATAATCATTACATTCAACAATGTATGGATATTTTGTCAGAATTATATCTTCAAGTTCAAGCGGGTCGCATGAGAGCCATGCATTTAAGAAATAAGGATTATCGCTGTTTTCAACAATTTTTCTGAATTTCAAATAATCATCGCCTCCATTGTTTTGATATTCTTTAAAGTCTACTTTTACCTTTTTCTTTAATAAATAATAATTCAGATACTCAGGACTGTTTATATTTATTGTCCTCGTAATATTATTATAACCATACTTTTTATTCATATCCACTATATCGTTTGCAATATTTTTAAAGTCGGCGAAATGTTCGGTCTTGTAAAATTTATTTCCAAAAACAGTACTGTAAATACCGGTAATCAGAATAACAAATACAAGATATATCTGTAATTCATTTTTCTTTATAAAAGAAAAAAGAAACATCACCAGAAAAGGAAATGAGAATAACAGGATGGAATATTGCAAAATAGGATTAATAAAAACAGAATACAAATAACCTATCAGGAAATGCAATAAAAACCAGCTTATGGCAACAATCTGAAATTTCGATAATTTATTTTTTTTAAAATTCATAATTACCGAAATAATAAAAATCAGAAATATCATTATTGAAAACCAGCAGACATTATTAAAACTATATTTAAAATACTTTAATATCCATATACCATCTGGTTTTCCGGGCCATATCAATCCTCCTTTTACGAAAAAGTGATAATAAAATGTATTTAATGCAGGCAAATAAAGTATGATGCAAATTATTAATGTTAAAATATAAAATTTAACGTTTTTATCATTCAGGAAATATAAACTTGTAAACCATACCATGATTACAAATAAGAAACAATAATAATGCGTATATGCACAAAAAGTAATTGACAAAATATAACCGGCATGATTTAATATTTTATTTTTTCCGTTTCCAAAAAATATTTTTGTAAAAAACCAGACTGTAAGCAAAGAAAACAACAAGCCAAAACTGTATGGACGGGCAAGCTGACTATATAAAATCGGATATTGTAAAACCGCCAGTGTTGAACATACCAGCAAAGCGGTTCCCTTATCAAACCATTTTACTGAAATCAAATACGCAATATAAACCGAAACTATTCCTGCAATAACAAACGGAAATCTTATACTTGCTTCACTATATCCGAAAATTTCCGTCCAGTAATAAAGGAAAACCTGAACTCCGGCGGGATGCATATCATTCAACATTACACCGTTTTTTATCAATTGGCTGAAATTATCGAATTTCAACCTGTTTAGTGCGCTGAGTTCATCATTGCTTAGTGACCATCCGTAATAATTGTAAAAACGAAGTATTGTCGCAATTATCAATATCAATATTAAAAGAAAATTCTCTCTGCTTTTTAAAATAATGTTCATTACTTTTCCTGTTAATATAAAGCTAAATTATTTATTTTTTTTAACATTGCAAAACACAACGGATATGAGGAAATTTTTATACATATTTATTTTATTAAATTTTCTTCTCACTATCTTTTACATTGATACATGGGAAAATTCAAACACTACCTCAAGAGCTTTAATGATAGTCAGTTTGTTTGAAAACGGAAATCTGCAAATAGACAAATATCATGAACGCACACTCGACAAGTGTTACATAAACAATCATTATTATTCCGATAAAGCGCCACTTCCGGCATTTCTGGTTATGCCGTTTTTCTATATTTTCAAATCAGCCGACATAATAAAAACACATAACGACAGCTTATACGGAAAAGAAGTTTATATTTTAGGTGATATTATTTGCAGTATTATTCCTTTCATTCTTTTGATTATTATTTCATTTTTACATTCAAATAAAGGTTCTTTCTCTGCATTACTATGCATGCTGCCTTTTTACGGTTCATTTATATTTGTTTTTGCAGGCACTTTCTTCGGTCATCTTATGTCCGGAACGCTTTTGCTGGCTTCATTTATTTTTCTTAAAAAAAATAAATTCTTTCTCTCCGGAATTTTTGCTGGATTGAGTTTCTTGTCCGAGTATTTAATAATTTTTATAATTATTGTCTGGTTTATTCAGATATGCATAAATAATAAAAACCTGAAGACATTACTTAAATTTTCTGCAGGAATATTGCCTTCAGTTATTTTTATTATGATTTATAATTATTTAATTGTTGGTAATCCTTTTGTGATGTTATATAAATACCATTCATTTACCGAAATGAATTATTTCTATGGATTTGGATTCCTCTCATTGAAAACTTTATGGAACCTCACATTCGGCTTCTACAGGGGAATTTTTATATATGCCCCGTTTTTGATTTTGCTTTTTATTTACAAGTTAAAAAAACCTAATCTTAAAAATTTCTTTAAAAATTATCTTGCGATTTCCTGTTTCGGATACATAATTTTTATTTCACTTAATTTTTCATGGCATGGAGGATGGACCAACGGTCCCAGGTATTTAATCCCGATTGCAATCCTTCTGACTTACGAAGGAATTTTGTTGCTTCCAAAAATTAATTTTTCAAAATTTTTATTCTGGTTTTTGTGTTTATTCGGGTTGATTTGTTCATTATTAGCTAAATTTACGATTTTATATTCATTGCCCACTGAAGAGAAAAATCCGATATTTCAATTATTAATTCCAAATTTTCTGAAAGGTAATTTTAATGAAAACAATCTGCTTACAATGCTTTTAGGTACAAAACCTTTAATTGCAAATGCAATCTGGCTTTTATTGTTTGTTTCTTCTTTGATTGTTCTGACAGTTCTTTTTAAGAAATCGGCAAAGAAAAAAAGATTAACTGAAGAAAACATTTAAGGTTTTTGGCATTCATTCTCTGACAGGTCTTACGACTCTGTCAGGTTTTATTTTGCACCTCTTTGCTTTACCGCTTCAAATAAAACAATCCCTGATGCAACAGAAACATTCAATGATTCGATTTCGCCTTTCAGGGGAATTCTCACAATTTCATCGGATTTATCAAGAATATTTTTCGAAATACCGTCTTCTTCGGAACCAATTATTATCAATGAAGGCAAAGTATAATCAACATCATAAAATAACTTTTCTGTTTTTTCCGTGCATGAAACAATCTGCAAACCGCTGCTTTTAAGAAAGTTTATTGTCTCTTCCGTTTTGACTGTCCTGCAGACAGGAATTTTATTCAATGCTCCGGCAGAAGTTTTAATTGCAACTTCATTTATCTGTGCCGACCCTTTTACTGGAATTATTATTGCATGAACTCCAGCACATTCGGCTGTTCGCGAAATCGCTCCGAAATTTCTCACATCTGTTATCCTGTCAAGCATCAAAACCAAAGGAATTTCCCCGTTTTCAAATAACATAGGAATTATGTCTTCGATTTTCTGGTATTCTATTGAAGAAATGTAACAAACCACTCCCTGATGGTTTTTGCTTGTAATCATATTGAGCTTTTCGGGCGGAACAAACTGAAAAGGGATTTCAAATTCCCTCATCAGATCTTTAAGTTCAAAAAATAACTGCCCTTTCAATCCATCCTGGAATAAAACCTTGTCGATTTCCTTTCCCGATTTTATCGCCTCAATTATCGGACGAATCCCGTAAATGATATTTTCTTTTTTCAAATTTTCAATTTTTAATTTATGAAATAAAAACTAACTGAAGTATGATGTAGGAAGTACGATGTACGATTCATACCTCATACATCTTACCTCGTATATCAATTCTTTACCTCCTCCACATATCCACAGCATTATACCACATATTTTTATATATCGGCGAACGGCTTAAAGAATAATCATTATCGGAAAAGTTATTTTCCATTTTATTAAAACTGAAAGTCACCGAATTCATATTATTAACTTCTCCGTATATCCATACTTCCTGACTTTCCGATTTATAAACAATATTAGGTTCGCCGAAAACAATATATATCATGCCTCTGTCAGTTTTCCATCCTTCAGTATAAGAAGTAAAAAATTCATTTGCATACTGAACTTTCTGATAGAAGTTTTTTATCATCATCCTTGCTCTTTCCTGATTACTGGCATTCTCAAGCCAAAAATTATCAACCGGTATTTTTTTATTCGGGGTTTCCGACATTTTATCATATTCCTGTTTTGTTGTAATATATCTTAAAGGGTTCAGCAAATTTTCAGAATGTGCAATCCGTGGAAAATCATCATAAAATATCATTACACTTAATCCTTCATTATTTGACGTATCCGACAATATATGATACATTCCGGTTTTGAAAAACTTTAAATACTTATCATTCTTTTTCAAATCTATAATAAAAGTACTGTCGGGCTGTATAAGATAATATTTTTCGGAACCTGCCGCAAATGGCGGCGAAGCAATAGGAAAATCATTTTTATAATATTTTACAAGAAATTTTGATTTTCCATTGTCGTTAAATTTCATTTTGAATTGCTTATTGCTTCCGATATAATATCTGAAAAGTGGATTATCGCTTGTATCCGTTAAAATGAAGTTCTGCCTCACGAACTTGTTTTTTTTCTGAACATTAAGAAATGTTTTCAAAAATTTGTTTTTGTTTAAATCTTTTATCACCACTTCGAGAAGATAATTACTTCCTGTTTTCCCTTTAAAATCAACTTGTCCGATAAATGTAACTGCCGAATCCGATTCTGATTTGCGAACTTCAATCACACTGCCTGTGTCGGATATGACACCTGAATTGTATGATGAATACAACTTATATGTTATGGAATATTTTGCATAAAATTCTTCTTTATCTGTTTGCCTTGCAAAAAGAAGTTCCGAGGAATTCACTTTATAAAACAATCTTGATATGCTGTCGGAGATATGATAGATCTGATATTCGGGATGAATAACCGATTCTGTTTTATTGTATAAATACGACATATTCTGCCTGCCAACGTTATTCTTATTTACCTTGCATCCTTCAATAAAAACAAATAAGGAAAGTATTAATAAAAATAATATTATTTCTGATTTTTTTAACATTAGTCTTCTGATACAGTTATGTTCTCATCCTCATTATTTAAAAATTTATCAGGAATTGATTTTGTTGCCTTCGCACCCAATTCCTGAAGCGCTTCAACTTTACCAATTAAGTTTCCTCTTCCGGTGGAAATCTTTTTCACGGCTTCATTATATGCTTCATTCGACTTTGAAATAAAGTTTCCGATGCTTTTAATATCCTCAAGTAATCCAACAAACTTATCATATAACGCACCACTTTGTTTTGCAATATCCAAAGCATTTTTCGTTTGATTTTCCTGTTTCCAGATTGATGCAATTGTGCGTAATGTTGCGAGCAATGTAGTAGGACTTACAATCACAATTTTCCTGTCCCATGCAAAATTAAATAATTCATTCTCCGCCTGAATTGCAATACTGAAAGACGATTCAATAGGCAAAAACATTAAAACAAAATCAGGCGAATTAACTCCTTCGACATTTTGGTATTTTTTTTCACTTAATCCTTTTACATGATTTTTAAGTGAATCAAGATGTTGTTTTAAGAATTTTTCTTTTTCT
The DNA here is from genome assembly GCA_029004185.1 of Bacteroidales bacterium. Classification (GTDB taxonomy): domain Bacteria; phylum Bacteroidota; class Bacteroidia; order Bacteroidales; family JAHJDW01; genus JAQUPB01. The sequence continues at coordinate 26,312 of JAQUPB010000016.1, forward strand.
TCGGGAATTTCGGAATTAACATAATTCTCATACGCAATCAGGGAAACCTTGGAATCAATAATTACATGCTTGTTGTCAGGTAAATTAACTATAATATCGGGAATTAATATTTCACCTTCATCTCCCGGACTTCTTTTTTGAATATCGTATTCTATTTGCTTTCTCAAGCCCGAGCGTTCCAAAACTTTTTCCAAAATAACTTCCCCCCAGTTGCCTTGTTTTTTCGAATCTCCTTTTAGTGCTTTTGTGAGGTTGTTTGCTTCCTGACTTATTTTAGTATTTAACTCATAAAGTTTTTTAACTTCTTCGCGCAGGCTTATTTTATCGCGCACTTCCTTGTCATATGTTTCTTCAACTTTCTTTTCGAATTTTTCAATTTTTTCTTTCAACGGATTTAAAATATCGCCAATGTTCTTCTGATTTTTTTCAGTAAACTCTCTTGAATTCTCTTTTAAAATTTTATTTGCAAGGTTTTCAAATTCCGCTACCAGTTTCTTTTGCATGTCTTCAATTTCCTGCTTTTGCGCTTTTAATTTTTCTTCCTGATTTTTGAAAATTTCTTCAGCCTTTGCCACTCTTGCACTCAGCTCTTCCGATTTTTTCCTTTCGGAAATTAAACTGTTTTCCGTTTTTTCTTTTTCAGATTTCAAAAAGTTAAGTTCAACTTCCAGGTTGCTTTTTTCTTTATCAATATTTGCATTCTTATTCTTAAAAAAAAGAAATGCAATTATAAAACCGACAATTAAACCCGTAATTAAAAACAATATTTCCATTTCCATTTTCTTTTTATTTTTTCTCGAAGCTCGAAGCTAACAGCTTGTGGCTTTTAAAAAATTAATTCTTAAAAATTTCCAATAACTCTTCGTTTTTCGGAAAACTAATTAGCACGGCTCTCCGGGGACCGTGATAAACGAACAAGCTTCCTGCTGCCACTGCCGAAGCATTTCCTTCGTCGACAGCAGTTTTAAAATCCCCGGCTTTTCCGGCACCGCCGAGAGCAATCACAGGAATGGAAACCGCATCCGAAACTTTTTTTATCAAATCAATATCATAGCCTTCCATTGTTCCGTCTTTATCAATTGAATTTATAATTATTTCTCCCGCTCCGAACATTTCCATATTCTTTGCATGGGCAACAGGGTCGATTCCCGTATTTTTTGTCCCGCTGTAAATATAAACATTTTGTTTGCCGAAAATATTTTTTTTCACATCAATGGAAATCACGATTGTTGAACTCCCAAATGTTTCCGATGCTTTCCGGATAAACTCCGGATTTTCGAATGCATAAGAATTAATGCAAACCTTTTCAGCTCCTGCATTCAATATTTCTTTTATGTTTTCAATTGTTCTTATTCCTCCGCCAACCGAAAAAGGCATATTACATTCATCGCCTATGTCCTTTATTAATTTTAATGCAACATTTCTTTTTTCACCTGAAGCAGTAATATCAAGAAACACCAGCTCATCGGCTTTTTTATCGTTAAAAATTTTCACGGCATTTATAGGGTCGCCGATATACCTGAAATCTTTGAATTTAACGGATTTCACCAATCCCAGATTTTTCAGTAGCAAACATGGTATGACTCGCGGACGAAACATGAAATGAGTTTAAAGTTTAATGTTTAAAGTTCAAAGTTAAGAAGTAAACAGAAATTAACAACAAACAACAAACGACAAACATTTTTTAATGTTTATTTGATTTTATATTTTCATCGGGCAACACTATGTCCTGACATTGTTTTTCTGCAATTCTCTTTGCTTCTTTATTTCCCATGCTCGCAGCCATTTTCAAATCATCACAGGGTCCTGCCGGATCTCTCATCAGCTCTTTACAAGTTGCCCTGTAATAATATGCATCGGCTGTGGGTTTAATTTCAATAACCTTATCCAGATCGGCTTTGGCAAGCTGATATTTTTTCTGGTTGAAATAAATAGTGGCTCTACCTTCCAGCGCCTGCGTGCTTTGGGGATTTATATTCAACAGAATTTTATTGTAGTCCAGAAGAGAGGCAGCTGCTTTATTTAATTTGAAGTTGCATTTTGCCCTGTAAATGTACCCTTTCTCTGCTGAAGGTTTCATCATAATCAATTTATTGAAATCCTTAATTGCCGCCGCATAATTCTTTTGAGCCATATAACATAACGCCCTGCAAACAATAAAAGTATCATCTTTAGATTTGAAGACATCTATGATTTTTGTGTAATCGGCAATTGCTTCATTTAATTTATTCATTTCCCTGTATGAACTTGCCCTGAGCGAATATACTTCTATCACCTCAAATTTTAATTCTATTGTTTTATTGAAATCTTCAACTGCTTCTGCTTTTTTATTCATTTTGTAAAACAATTTTCCCCTGTTGTAATATGCTTTTACATTATTTTTTTCTTTATCGAGAACCGTAGTGTAATCACTTATTGCAAGTGCATCCTTTCCCTGTGCTTCATATAGCAAAGCCCTGCTGAAATATATTTCAGGCTTGTCATTTTTCATTTCTATTGCTTTGTTCAGATCGGCAAGTGCGAGATCGTATTTGCCGAGTTTGTAGTAAACCAAGCCACGTCTGCCATAGCCATCAACAAATTTTGCATTTTTCGAAATGCAATCATTATAATCGGCAAGGGCAAGATTGTCGTTTCCGAGCTGTTCGTAAGCAATTCCTCTTTTATAATATGCCGGCAGATATATTTTGTTTATTTTTATGCAATCAGTATAATCGTTAATTGCATTGTTCATGTTTCCCATTGCAAAATATGTGTTTCCCCTTTCAAAATAAGCATCGAAGAAATACGGGGCTTTTTGCAGACAAGCTGTAAACTGCTTTATTGCCTGCTGGTAATCTTTCGCACTTAAACATCTCACCCCCGCATCGTACATTGAATTTGCGGTGGGCTGTGAGTTAGCTTTTGTAATTATAATTATTGAAAGTATTATGAAAAATATTTTCTTCATTTTACAAAATGTAAATTCCAAATTTAAAATTAATTTTAATAAAAATGGTGTGATAAATTATTTTTAATTACAATTCCTGAAAAATAAATTTTCTTTTTAAATTTTCTCGCAGAGGTACGCAGAGTTAAACGCTGAGTTTCGCAGAAGTCATATGATTTTGTTTAAAATTAATTTATTATTTGAGAAATATTACTTCTTTTAATATGCTTCACTACTTACATTCTGACTACTGTCTACTGACTACTTTTTTCTATATTTGCACAAAACAATAATTGTGAAGTTCAAACTAATATCCGATTTCAAGCCAACAGGCGACCAGCCCGAAGCAATAAAGCAGCTTGTTGAAGGCATTAACTCAAATGTCAGAGCACAGGCATTGATGGGTGTTACTGGCTCGGGAAAGACTTTCACAATGGCAAACGTGATTCAGCAAACGCAAAGACCCACAATTGTTTTAAGTCATAACAAAACTCTTGCTGCCCAGTTGTACGGCGAATTCAAACAATTTTTTCCTCAAAATGCCGTGGAATATTTTGTTTCATACTATGACTATTATCAACCCGAAGCTTACATTCCTTCCACAAATACTTATATCGAAAAAGACCTTTCAATAAATGATGAAATTGAAAAATTCCGTTTGAGCGCTTCATCGTCATTGCTTTCGGGAAGACGCGATGTTATTGTTGTTTCATCGGTATCGTGCATATACGGAATCGGCAATCCCGAAGACTTTAAAAATAATGTAGTACGGTTGAAAAAAGGAGAATTAATCAGCAGAAATAAATTTTTATTCTCACTTGTCAACGCTTTATATTCGAGAACTGACGCCGATTTTCACAGAGGAAACTTCAGGGTAAAAGGAGATACTATTGACGTATTTCTTGCTTATGCAGATTTTGCTTACAGGATAATTTTCCTGGGTGATGAAGTCGAAACCATGGAATCGTTTGAACCTGCAACAGGGCATAAGCTCGAAGATTTGGACAGCATTGCAATATATCCGGCAAATATTTTCGTTACATCGCAGGAACAACTTCATGATGTTTTAAGTGAAATTCAGGATGACATGGTTAAGCAGGTTGAATATTTCAACGAAACAGGAAAAGCTGAAGAAGCAAAAAGATTAAATGACAGAGTAATTTATGACATTGAAATGATGCGTGAATTGGGTTATTGCTCAGGCATTGAAAATTATTCGAGATATTTTGACAAGCGTCCTGCGGGCTCGCGTCCTTTTTGCCTGCTCGATTATTTTCCTGACGATTTTATTTTATTTGTTGATGAGAGTCATGTTACAATTCCGCAGGTCCGCGGAATGTACGGAGGCGACAGGTCGAGAAAACAAAACCTTGTTGAATATGGCTTTCGCCTGCCTGCCGCAATGGACAACAGACCTTTAAAATTCGAAGAATTCGAATCGGAAATAAATCAGATTATTTTTGTGAGCGCGACTCCTGCAGAATATGAATTACAGCAAAGCGAAGGAATAATAGTCGAACAATTAATTCGTCCGACAGGTCTGCTTGAGCCGGTTATTGAAGTAAAGCCGAGTTTAAACCAGATTGATGATTTGCTTGAAGAAATAAATCAGAGAACAAAAGTCAAAGAAAGGGTTCTTGTAACAACTCTTACAAAGCGCATGGCAGAGGAGCTTACGAAATTTTTACAAGGATTTAAAATAAAATGCCGCTATATTCATTCGGATGTTGACACCGTTGAAAGAATTGAAATACTTCGTGATTTGCGTCTCGGTTTATTTGATGTTCTCATTGGCGTTAATTTGCTTCGCGAAGGACTTGATTTGCCTGAGGTTTCACTTGTTGCCATTCTCGATGCCGACAAGGAAGGATTTCTGCGTTCGGAACGTTCGCTCACGCAAACCGCAGGAAGAGCCGCAAGAAACATAAACAGCAAAGTAATAATGTACGCCGATAAAATTACCGAATCAATGAAACGTACTATTGATGAGACAAACAGAAGAAGAGAGAAACAGTTGAAATATAATTTAGAAAATAATATTACACCAACACAAATCACAAAATCAAAAGAAGAAATTCTCGGGCAGACATTTATTGCAAATACAAACGCCGCATTTAAAAATGTTTATATTGAAAATGAAAAAATCGACATTGCTGCCGACCCCATTGTACAATACATGACAAAAGACCAGCTGAAAAAAGCCATTGCAAAAACAAAAAGAGAAATGGAAAAAGCGGCTAAAGAATTTGACTTTTTGGAAGCCGCTAGATTGAGAGATGAAATGTTTGAACTTCAGAAAAAATTATAAAATATAGACGCAGATTAACGCAGAAAAAATATGATTATATATAATTCTTTAATAAGCGTTTTTTTTATCTGTTTAAATTTTATGAGTTGTTGAAATTCATTGCTGTTTATTTGCCATTTTGTTTATTTATCTTTTTTTTGTTACTCACTCCCGCAAAAGCCAACCGCATCCCGCATATGCGGGACTCGTGAATATCCATGCCTTACCTTGTTAAAGGGGGCACTACCTTTAAATCATTTACGGTTTGTGAAAACTTTTTTGTTTGCATGGATATTTCATATTTTTCATTTTAAATCAGCGTCTAATTTTTCTTCAAAATACAAACCCCGATTGCACACTCAAGGCATTTTTTATTATTGCAATATTGTTTTTTGAGTTCGAGAAGCGACTGTGTATAATATGCGGTTTTGGTGGGAATGCCAAGTTCTTTCCATTTCGATATCACCGAATTATTTTCTCCCCCAATAAACTCATATAAATTCAAAATTTTTTGTTTTAATTTTTCATCGCCTTTTTGTTTTGCGTATGCAAAAACCAAAGGTATTACGGTATTTATCAAAATTAAATCAACTGAAGAACCGCTTATTGTTTTTGTTTTTCGCGGAGAAGGTTTATCAAAATAATAATGATTAAGCCAATATGAAGAAGGAGAAACAGAAAATATTTTTTTCAATTCTTTCATATCCGGCATTTCAATAATTTTCGAAAATAATTTTGATGACTTATAAATAAGTCCCGAAAATTGTGAAATGCGAATTGTCGGAAAATTGGAAGGACGGACACGGAAAAATTTCCATAAATGTTCCTGAAGTGGAACAAGGGAAAATTTCGCTTTCAGAAAATCATATTCTTTTTTTAATTTCTGAGGACATTCATCATTAAACTTTTCTTCGAGCATTCCGGCTTGTCCGAAAAGCAGCGCTTCAATCTGAAGCAAATTGTTTTTGTGTTTTGCAATGTATTTTTGCGGAAGCGATTTTGCAAGCATTTCAAAAGCCTGCGAATTTGTGTTAAAGCCGAAATTGCCTGCAAGATATTGGTAAAATGTTTCCTCCCAGTTATTTTTATTTAGTTTCAGCGAATCATAAATTGAGGTTGTTTTTCTTTCGAGCCGTTCAATTAATAATCGCTCAAGCCAATTATTTAAAGTGAACTCATC
>JAQUPB010000017.1 GCA_029004185.1 Bacteroidales bacterium
CGAAAATGTGTTACCCGTTCTTCTTTGGGTGGATAATAAGCATTAATGGGAATTGATATTATTTTTGCATTTTTCCATGCGCTTCTCACTAAAATTTCAAGTTCGAATTCGTATTTGTTTGTTAATAAATTCAGATTTTTTACTACTTCCAGAGGGTAAAGTCTGAAGCCCGATTGAGTATCTTCGAGTTTAATATCAGTAAAAAAATAAAAACAGAAATTAGACAATTTGTTTGCAAAACCGCTTTTTTGCGACATGTTATTTTGATTCAGATTTCTGACTCCTATTAAAAATGAACCCGGTTCTTTTTCGATTTCATTCAAAAACAAAGGAATCTCATCGGGGTTATGTTGTCCGTCCGAATCAATTGTAATTGCATATTTAAATCCTTTTTCAACAGCTTTATCAAAACCTTTTTTTAAGGCAAATCCCTTACCGGCATTTTTTTTATAACTTATGATTTCAAGATTATTGAATTTGCTTAATACAGCCAATGTGTTATCAGTAGAGCCATCATTAATAATAATAATTCTGCCTGTATATTTCAGAATTCCTTTAATGACATTTTCGAGAGAATGACAATTGTTATAAGTAGGAATTATTACACAGCATTTTAAGTTATCAAATTTATCATTAATGAAAGTGCACATAATATAATTCAATTCATGTGTTTAAATTTTTTTGAGTTTTCAATGATGAAATGAAAAATCAATTCCTGCCTGCAATCCGGAAAAACACAGTTCTAAAACACTTCTTGTGTATTTTTTCTTATCATCTACGCCTCTTACGGAAAGATATGAAATATTAGGTTTGAAATTAAACGTTCCGAATTTGAAATTGAATCCTGCCTGAAACTTTAATCCTAAAGTGTTGGCATAATATTTTCTGCACGGAGTACTTGTTATTGTATAATCTACAAATTTTAAAGAGCTGAATGTAAGTCCGGCGCCCATGAATAAAAAATGGCGTCCTTTTTTGTTCATTTTAATATTATAGTTGGTCATTAAGCCGGGAGAAAAGCAATCGAGATGATAATACAAGCTTGCGCCATTATCAAGCATTATTACTTTTGGCGACCAGAAATATTCAAATTGACCTATGAAATCCCACCTGAAGAATTTATATACAACATTAAAATGACCGCTATAAAAAGAAAATAACTCAGAAGCTCCGCTTGTGATAACAATTCCATCATTGTGCATTCTGTTTGTTATGTATGTGTTGACATCACTTGGATTAAAAATACCCAAACTGAAACCGAAACTTGGATATACAACTTCATCTAAAACTGTACGTTTGTTTATGCTTTGCGCATTTGTTTCAGCAATAATAAGAGTTGACAAAAGAAAAAATACAAATAACTTTTTCGAAATGTTCAGGCAATTAATTCTTGAGATACCATTCTTGACTCTTACCATTATTTTAAATTGTTTTAAAATAAACATAATAAATTTTGCATAAAATTAATTATTAGTTTTCACAAATTAATTCTTTTTCCTAATATTGCATAAATTAAAACTTTAGAAAAAACAAAAATAAGAAAGAATATGATAATTATTGGCAGGCAGCAGGTTACTTTGGAAGATTATTATAACATACTATATAATGATGTAAAAATTGATATCTCAGCTGAAGCAGTAAAAAGGGTTAACGATTGTTATAATTTTCTTAATGATTTTCATAAGAACAAGGTTATATACGGAATAAACACCGGTTTGGGTCCCATGGCGCAATACCAGATCAGCACAGAGGATAGAATAAACCTGCAATATAATGCAATAAGAAGTCATTGCTCGGGACAAGGCGAAAATATTCCCGATATGTATGTTAAGGCAGCAATGATATCAAGTCTTAGCAGTTATTTAAGAGGATATTCGGGAATTCATTCTGAAGTTGTTTTGTTGCTTAAAGAGCTTATTAACAGGTCTATTTATCCATTGGTTCCGGAACATGGCGGCGTAGGTGCAAGCGGTGATTTAGTTCAATTAGCTCATATTGCACTTGCTCTTATTGGTGAAGGCGAGGTTTCGTACAAGGGAAATATTTTACCGACAAAAACCGTTTTTGAAGAAAACAACCTGAAACCAATTACCGCACACATCAGAGAAGGTTTGTCTTTAATTAATGGTACTTATGTTATGACAGGGATAGGTGTTGTAAATCTTATTAATGCCAAAAATCTTCTCGATTGGACTGTTGTCGCTTCTTCAATAATAAATGAAATAGTTGGTTCGTACAATGATTATTTTTCTGTTGAACTCAATGATATCAAGTGTCACAATGGTCAGAGTAAAATTGCCGAAAAAATCAGGGTTATTCTTAAAGACAGCAAATTGATAAGAAACAGGGAAGAACATTTGTTTAACAAAAAATTTGAAGAAGTATTGTTTAAAGATAAAGTTCAGGAATATTATTCGCTTCGCTGTGTTCCGCAAATTTTAGGTGCTGTTTATGACACTTATGACTATACGGAAAAAGTAGTTTTGGAAGAAGCAAATTCATCATGCGATAATCCTGTTATTGACTATAAAAATGAAAATATCTTTCATGGTGGAAATTTCCATGGCGATTATGTTTCATTTGAAATGGATAAAATAAAAATTGCTACAGCAAAACTATCCATGCTTGTTGAGAGACAAATTAATTTTTTAATGAATAACAAACTTAATGGCAAACTTCCACCGTTTGTAAATCTTGGCAAATTAGGCGTGAACTTTGGAATGCAGGGAGTTCAATTTACGGCAACATCAACAGTTGCTGAAAATCAAACATTGTCGTTCCCAATGTATGTTCACAGCATTCCAAATAATAACGACAATCAGGATATCGTCAGCATGGGAACAAATTCCGCATTACTTGCAAAAAAAGTTATTGAGAATTCCTTTCAGGTCGTATCAATTGAGTTGATTTCATTGATTCAGGCAATAGATTATCTGGAATGTCAAAACTCACTTTCGTCATATACAAAAAGCATTTATGATGAATTGAGAAAAATTGTTCCCAAATTTGTTGATGATACAACAAAACATAAAGATGTCTTAAACATAAAGAATTATATCCAATCCAAAAGATTAAATATAATTTCACCTTTAAAGTAAAATAAAATATGAAATACGCATTAGTTACAGGAGGTTCGAGAGGAATTGGGCGGGCTATATGTGTTAAATTAGCCGAAATGGGCTATCACGTTTTAATTAATTATAAATCGAATATTGATGAAGCTAGAAAAACCCTTGATTTAGTTGCAGGAAAAGGAAGCACAGGCGAATTAATTAAATTTGATGTGACAAACAATGAAGAAATTGAAGTTACCCTGAACAAATGGATGGAAAATAACAAGGATAAATACATCGAAGTATTGGTAAATAATGCCGGTATCAGAAAAGATGTTTTGCTGATATGGATGGAAAATGAACATTGGCATGATGTAATTAATACCAATCTTAACGGTGTGTTTTATATAACAAGAAAACTTTTAAAAGACATGTTGGTGAATAAATACGGAAGAATAGTTAATGTTGTTTCATTGTCCGGAATCAAAGGATTGCCAGGACAAGTCAATTATTCTGCCGCAAAAGGAGGTGTTATTGCTGCAACAAAAGCATTGGCACAGGAGATAGGAAAGAAAAAAGTAACCGTAAATGCGGTTGCGCCGGGATTTATAAAAACTGATATGACCTCCGACTTAAACGAAAGTGAATTAAAAAATATGATTCCGTTAAACAGATTTGGATTACCTGAAGAAGTTGCCGAAGTTGTTGGTTTTCTTGCTTCAGAAAAATCATCATATGTCACAGGAGAAGTTATTTCTGTTAATGGGGGACTTTACACATAACAATCGAACATTCGAACAAACGAACATTTGAATAATCGAATTATGAAAAACAAGTAAGAAAATGAACAGAGTAGTAATAACGGGAATTGGAATCTATTCTACAATTGGCAAAAATATTGCTGAGGTTAAAGATTCGTTATATAATGGAAAATCGGGAATAGTACTTGATGCCGAAAGAAAAAAATTCGGATATCAATCAGGATTAACGGGAAAAATTGAAAGACCCCAGCTAAAAGGAGTTTTGGAAAGAAGATCAAGAATAAGCATGCCAGAACATGCTGAATATGCGTATATGTCAACAGTTGAAGCTTTAAAAGCCGCAAACATGAGTCAGGAATATTTAGATAATAATATTGTAGGAATAATTTTCGGAAATGACAGTTCTACTCCTCCGGTTATTGAGGCAGTTGACATAATAAGAGAAAAAAAGAACACTTTTTCTGTTGGTTCTGCATCCGTATTCAAGTCAATGAATTCTTCCGTAACAATGAATTTATCCGTAGTCTTTAAATTAAAAGGAATTAATTTTACATTAAGCGGTGCATGTGCGAGCGGTTCACACTCAATAGGAATGGGATATTTTTTAATAAAACATGGTTATCAGGATTGCATTATTTGCGGGGGATCTCAGGAAATAAATTTGTTTTGCGTAGGAAGTTTTGATGCATTGGGAGCTTTTTCCAACAGGGAATCTGAACCTCAAAAAGCATCGCGGCCATTTGATAAAAACAGGGATGGCTTGGTGCCAAGTGGAGGTGCGGCAACAGTTATTCTCGAAAGCTATGAATCTGCTGTTAAAAGAGGAGCGCCTATATTAGCCGAGGTAGCCGGATATGGTTTTTCATCAGACGGTAAACATCTTTCGGTTCCTGATATTGATGGTCCTGTTAGAGCTATTAATATGTCAGTGAAAGAAGCCGGCATAAATCCAAATCAAATTGATTATATTAACGCACATGCCACTTCAACACCTTTGGGCGATGCAAATGAAGCGCAGGCCTTAGATTCGGTTTTTGGCGCATACAAACCCCTTGTTAGCTCTACAAAGTCAATGACCGGTCATGAGATGTGGATGGCAGGAGCAAGCGAAATAGTTTATTCTGTTATTATGATGCAAAATTCATTTGTGGCACAAAATATCAATTTTGAAGAACCCGATGAAGTTACTTCAAAATTAAATATAGCAAACAAGCGTATTGATAAAGAAATCAATATGTTTTTATCAAATTCTTTCGGTTTTGGCGGTACAAATTCTTCTTTGATAATTAAGAAATTCAAATAAATTTTTGTAGATTTGCAAAAATTTAATTAAGACATGAAGCAAAAAGAAGAAATAGTTAAAATAATAAATAATTTTCTTGTTGAAGAGTTTGAAATAGAAGAAAACAAGCTGAAACCCGATGCTTTGCTTCAAAACGATTTGGGACTTGAGAGCCTTGATTTTGTTGACATTGCTGTTATTGTCGAAAAAGAGTTCGGTCTTAAATTCAAAGGCGAGGAAATGACAAATGTCAAAACTCTTGATGATTTGTGCAACTACATTTATAATTATTTAAAACAACAATAGTGTCCTTATGGAAAGGTAAAACCCGTGGATCTGTTTTGGGTTATAAGATATTTGTTGCAATTTTAAAATATCTGGGATTACCTTTTGCTTACTTCTTATTAAGATTTGTTGTTATATATTACCTTCTTTTCTCGCCAAAATCTATTCGCGCATTGTTTTTTTATTTCCGAAGTGTTTTAAGACTAAGCATTATCGGTTCATTCGTAAATATTTGCAGAAATTATTATTTGTTCGGGCAAATATTACTCGATAAAGTAGCTATGATGGCTGAGTTTAAAACAAATTTCACTTTCGACTTTGACGGAGAAGAACATTTAAGAAAAATGGTTGAAAACAATACGGGCGGAATACTCATCAGCGCTCATATCGGTAATTTTGAGATTGCCGGACATTTGTTGAATCGTTTAAATACAAAAATTAATATTGTAATGCTTGATGCAGAGCACAAAAAAATAAAAGAATATCTTTCGGGTTATTTTAAAAGAAACAATGTAAACATTATTGCCATAAAAGATGATTTTTCCCATATTTACGAAATTAACAAAGCAATAGAAAATAAGGAAATCATTTGCATGCATGGGGACAGATTTGTCAGCGGTTCAAAGAATTTAACAGCGGTTTTCTTTGAAAAAGAAGCTGGTTTTCCTAATGGGCCGTTTTATCTGGCGGTAAGATACAATGTGCCGGTTTCATTTGTATTTGCAATGAAGGAAAATAAAAACCATTATCATTTCTATGCTTCATCATTAAAATATTACGGCGCACAAAATATGAATCGTAAAAACAGAGATGAACATATTAAAACAATAATCAGCGAATACATATCCGAATTAGAAAAAATAATCAGGAAATATCCGACTCAGTGGTTTAATTATTATAATTTCTGGGAGGAGGAACTATGAAAAGAATATTACTCGTTTCGGCAAACCAGCTCTCGGTTCCTTATCCGGTTTACCCTGTCGGCATATCATATTTAAAAACATATTTAAAAAGTAAATTAACAAATTATGATATTTCTTTATTTGATTTTATTAACAGGAATTATGATGATTTAAATAAAATTATAAATGATTTGAAGCCTGAATATATCGGCATTTCTCTCAGAAATATTGATGATGCCAATATTTTTAAAAAAGAAAGCTATATTGACCATTACAAAACCATAATTCAATTCATAAGAAAAACAAGTAACTGTAAAATAATTATCGGCGGCGCCGGTTTTTCGATATTTCCCGAAATACTTTATGAGCATCTTGAACCTGATTTCGGAATACAGGGTGAAGGCGAAGACAGCTTTTATAAATTAATACTTGCATTAGATAATAATTCCGGTTATTCACAAATAGAAAGTCTGGTATATAAAGTAAATAATAAAATCATTGTAAATAAAAAAGAAAAATTTATTGAGAAATTGGATTTAAATCTCGAAGAAAATCTCCTTGATTTTTATTGGCGGCAAAGCGGAATGCTTAACATTCAGACAAAACGCGGATGTCCGTACAATTGCATTTATTGTACCTACCCATTGATTGAAGGCAGAAATGTGAGGACCCTGGATGCCGGTAAAATTGTAGAAACATTATCCGATCTTTATTACAATAAAAAAATAGATTATTTCTTTTTTACAGATTCTGTATTTAATATCAGCAATAATTTTAATTATGAACTTGCAGAAAGAATAATAAGCAAAAACCTTGATATTAAATGGGGTGCTTATTTTAATTTTTGTAATCTTGATGAAAAATTATTGGGTTTATTAAAAAAAGCGGGACTTAAACATATTGAGTTTGGAACCGAATCTTTATCGGATACTGTTTTAAAATCCTACAATAAACCTTTCAAAGTATCTGATATATTTGAAATATCCGGAATTTGCAATAAACTTGAAATTGATTTTGCCCATTTCCTTATTCTTGGAGGATATGGGGAAACCGAAGATACAATAAACGAAACATTAAGTAATTCAATGAAAATTGATAAAACGGTATTCTTTCCGTTTATCGGAATGAGAATTTATCCGAATACAAAACTTCACGAAATAGCAATTAAAGAAAATAAAATTGAAAAGAATTGTAATTTGCTCGAACCTGTATATTATATTTCAGATAAAATTAATTTATCTTCGCTTAAAGAAAATGCAAATAAAACAGGCAAAAGATGGGTGTTTCCCGATGAGGATTTAACCGATGTTATGAATAAAATGAGATTGAAAAATAAAAAAGGTCCGCTTTGGGAATACCTGATTAAATAATTTGCGGTTAAAAAAGTTTTTTATGTATTAAAAATAGTTATTTAAAACCAGGACTAAAGTCCAAAAAGTGTTTGTGTAAGTGACCCCGCACTTAAGTGCGGGGTTATGAAGCTCAGAACAAACGTGCTTTAGCCCTGATATAATATTTTACACATAATCTTGTTTTTTCAATGGTAATAGTTGATAAAAGTAAAATAACGGAATACATACCGCAACGACCTCCAATGGTCATGGTGGATAATATTATTTTCTGCGATGAAAAGAAAATAATAACAACTTTATTCATTGATGAAAATAATATTTTTTGCAGAGATGGTTTTTTCAGGGAACCCGGTTTAATTGAAAACATTGCTCAAACGGCAGCCGCCAAAATAGGATATTTAAGTAAAATTAAAGGAAAGGAAGTTTTAATCGGATATATCGGTTCGATAAAAGATTTGATAATACACTTTCTTCCCGCTGTTAACACCGAAGTTACAACCGAAGTATCTGTTGAAAATGAAGTGATGGGATTTACTATCATACACGGAAAAGTAATGTCATCTGATAAAATTGCTGCTGAATGCGAGATGCGGATTTTTCTTAAAGAATAATTTATAAAAGTCAGCAAGAGGCAATTGTCAGAAGCTTTTGTGGAAACATAAAATATTGAATTTCGAACAATATTTTTTTTAAATATTTTAGAATATATTGAATGATTCTATTTTCAATAAATTGCCATACATGTCGCCCCTACGCCTGCCTGCCGGTAGGCAGGGGGCTTCCTCTTGTGATTTGTTTTTTCTACCATAATGCCGCCTCTAACGAGGCTGAAAAAAAGTACCGTAGGTACGGAATTATGGTAGAATAATCAATTACGGGAATTATTAAAGTGCCGTAGGTACGAAATTAAAATTTGACCGGATAATATTGAATAAAAATATTAAATGAAACGGGTTTTTGTTATTACAATATTATTTTTTTTAATCAGTTGTGAATTGTTTTCACAGCAAACAATAATAAATGGAAAAATTACCGATTCAAAAACAAATGAGCCAATAGCATTTGTGGATGTGTATTTTAAGAATACATATACCGGAGTCAGAACCGACTTTGAGGGTAACTATGAAATTAAAACCAATAATGTTTCGGATTCTGTAACAGCTAGTTTTTTGGGTTATATCTCCATTTCAAAACCGGTAAAAAAAGGTGAAACACAAACAATAAATTTTCAACTCGAACCATCTTCATTTAATTTGAATGAAGTAGTTATTAAACCGGGCGAAAATCCTGCAATTACAATTCTAAAAAAAGTATGGGACAAAAAAGATTCTCACAATATAGATAAACTTGATGCATACCAGTTCGAAAGTTATTCTAAAGTTCAGGTGTATTTAAGAAGGTTTTCCAATAAGGAACGAGAAAAAAAAGAAAACAGCATTATTGATAATTTCTCCATCGAAACCGGTCAGAAAAACAAGCCGGCATTACCGGTATACATGACAGAAGCTTTAACTTATCTGTATTATATTAATTTCCCGCAGAGAGAAAAGGTGATTGTAATAAAAACAAATACAACAAGCATTTTAAATATTGAGACTAATCTCGTAATGCAACTTACCGAAAAGAATAACAAGTACAATTTTAATAATAATTTCGTAAAAATTCTTGATAAAAATTTTATTTCTCCAATATCAAGCAGCGGCCAGTTCTATTATAAATATTACCTTACAGACAGCTTGTTTATTGATGGAAAGTATTGCTATGAAATAAAGGTTGTGCCAAAGAGAAAAGAAGACCTTGCATTTGCCGGCACAATATGGATTAACGATTCCACATATGCTCTTAAACGAATATCAGTGGAAGTCGGAAAAGATGCAAACCTGAATTTTGTTAAGAGAATTAAAATACAACAAGACCTCAACCCTCTCGAAACAGGAGTATGGATGCCGTACAAAACAAGAATTCTTGCAGATGCAGTTAATATTTTTATCAGCGCATATTCGGTAAATGATAATATTATTGTTAACCAACCGAAGCCGCTTTCATTTTACGATAAAGAAATAGAAATAGAAGACACTGCATATAATAAAAGTGAAGAGTTATTAAATAAAAAAAGACCGGAAATACCGGAAGAAATTGATAAAAAAACAATAAGCAATATTGATTCACTGAGTAAAATTCCAAGAGTGAAATTTCTGGCAAATCTGGTTAATGCATCAATTAAAGGATTTTATAATCTCGGAAAAATTGAGATAGGTCCGGTTTATACTTTGTACAGCAATAATAAATTAGAAGGTAACAGGTTTCGTCTGGGCTTCAGAACTAATTCGGAATTCAGCAAAAGATGGATATTTAAAGGTTTTCTTGCATACGGAACGAAAGACGAAAAATTTAAATATAACGGACAAACAGAAATGTTTCTTTCGAGAAAAAGCTGGACAAAGATTGGCTTGCAGTATTCGGAAGATGTTGAACATTTGGGTGCGGTTGACGAATTTTATTCAAACAATTCATTTTTCAGTTTTGCTTCTTCATTTGGCGGTTCTGATAAAATGAACAGTATAAAAATAGCAAGATTGTGGTTCGAATCCGACCTGTTCAGGGGCTTTACACAGAAAATAATTTTCTTGAATAAATTCTATTCGCCTGTCAGCAAAGATTATTTTTTCGAATATTATACCGATAATGAACGAACTAAAACCGCTTCCGATATCACGGTCTCGGAACTGACTTTTTTAAGCATTTATCAGCCAAAAGCCACATTTATTATTGATAAAAACGAACGTTTCCCCGTAGCAATAAAAAAAGCGCCGGTTATAACATTTAATTATACTGTTGGTTTAAATAATATAATGAGCAGTGATTTTGAATACCATAAGGCATCACTCGAAATTAGGCACAAAATGCATCTTGCCGACTTCGGCAGTTTTCTTTACGACATTAAAGCATCAAAAATTTTTACACAATTGCCTTATCCTTTGCTTATAACTTTTGCAGGCAACCAATCAATTTTTCGTTTTGACAAAGCATTCAACCTGATGAACTATGGCGAGTTCATAGCTGATCAATCACTTGAAATGTTCTTCTCTTATCACAACGAAGGATTAATATTCGACAGATTTCCGTTAATTAAAAAACTCGGTTTGCGCGCAGTTGCAACCGCTCATATTGCTTATGGTTCATTCGATAAAAATAAAAACGGCACCTACAATTCAACTTCAAATCCCACTGGCATATTGCCTGAAACTGATAAATACGGAAATGAACTGACCGGCTTTTACACTTTGAACAGCACAAAACCTTACGTTGAAGTTTCTTATGGTATTGAGAATATTTTCAGAGTATTCCGGGTTGATTTCATTCACCGGTTATCTTATCTGAGCAACAAAGACGTTACTAAATTCGGTATCAAGATTAGCGCTAATTTTAAGTTTTAAAAGTTATTTAAAATTCATATTTTAATTTTCGAATATGAATAAAGTAATTATAAAAATCAATTTGTTTACCCCTAACCCTAAAGGGAGCAAATTGATTTTCAACACACCCTTTAGGGACGGGGTAATGTTGAAAATCAATACCCTATAAAATTTTGTTTTCGAATTTAAACAACCTCTTAACCCGCAACTTTTACAAAAGTTGCTTTAACCCCGCAGAAATTATTATTTCCGGAAGATATATTCGAATTAACGATGAAAGTATTTTCTTCTTCGCTTTTAATTTTAAAATCAATGTTGAAAATCTGGTTTTGTGAAGGTACTATTATGTTAAAGAATTTGATATTGTTTCCTTTTACCAGCATTAAATCGGCATTCACGACTTTCGATAAAGTTTCTTTTATCATTTGCACAATGCATACTCCGGGAACAATAGGTGCATTCGGGAAATGCCCATTAAATATTTTATGGTAGGGATTAATTTTTATCTGAGCATTTGCTGTGTTTTTATCCGGCGATACTTCAAGATTTATTATTTCGAAAAAATCGTTTAAAAGCATACTCTATTTCGTTTTGGCTTTTTTTGTCTGTTATAATAAACTAATGTATCAGC
Source organism: Bacteroidales bacterium (assembly GCA_029004185.1). Classification (GTDB taxonomy): domain Bacteria; phylum Bacteroidota; class Bacteroidia; order Bacteroidales; family JAHJDW01; genus JAQUPB01. Next base: position 11,683 of record JAQUPB010000017.1, read on the forward strand.
AAATTAATTCTGAAAAACTATTCGGTTATCAGTAATCGGTAATCAGTAGCAAAAAGTTTCTGAGATTCTAATCATTGAGTTCACTATTTTTAATATTATTCATTTTACCGATTACCGTTAACCGATTACTGTTTACCCCTTACATTAATGATTACCATTGCAAAACTAAATCGTTCCAGACTGATTATCTATTATTTATTGCCACAAGCCTCTTTTTCCCAATTCGGATAATCTCTTTCACATAATTTCAAAGCATTATAAATTGCCCCTGCCCAAAAATTCCTGAAACCAACCCCGGCAGCCTTCCCGCTTATTTTCTGTGTAAACAAAACTGATTTGGTAGCTAAATCAAAGAAAACTATATGAAAATAACCGGTTTTATCAATGTTGTTAAAACTCTCAACTACAAGCAACATGCCCACTCCCTCTTTGTTCTTAATGTCGTATTCTTTTATTATGTCTTTTAGCTCTGTTTCTTTTATTACAGCATCGCCCGAATTGTAGGTGGTCAACTTGCTTATGTTTACCTTGCTGTTTCTGCTTATTACAGGTTCTATATTAAAAGGAACATTTCCTTTTCTGAAAAATTTCCGCAAATCAAATTTCTTAAACTCTTTTAAAATTAAGTCATTCCATGATTTGAAAAATTGGTCCCTGATTGCCTGAGGGTCATTAAAATCAGGTCCGACCATTTTGGCACGTGTAAAGTCAATGCCATACCATGTAGCTTCATTGGCTTTAAAAGCAGCACAATTATTCTGCCCGTAACTTTGATTTGCAAATAAAATTATTGCAAAAAAGCATATACTTAAAACAAGTATTGTAAAACGGGTGATGTTTGATTGAATGGTTTTCATAGCTTTTTATTTTAAAATTTTAATACAAAAATAATAATAATTGTCCGACTAAAATATGTAATAAAAAAGAATTAAAAAAATAGTTAAAAATAGTCGATTGGAATTTGGACTAAAGTCCAAAAGTGCGTTTTGTATTTGTAACCCCGCACTTAAGTGCGGAGTTATTAAACCCGGAAGAAACGGGCTTTACAAGATACAATGTTTTTTATTAATGTGAATCAAGAGTTGAATTTTCTAACTGTTTTAAAAATAGCCACAAAGACACAAGGACTCAAAGTTTCACAAAGAGAAACAAAATAAACAGCTAATACAACTTAGTGAACCTTTGAGTCCTTGTGCCTTTGTGGCAACAATATTTTTAATTCTTGATTCGCATTATTAATTAAAGAACAGAAAACAAAAAACCAACATAAAACACAATGCTCAAACTACTTTATCCTGAATTTTTCATCAGGAATATTCATATTTATTTTTTTATTGATAAAATCAATACAGGTATAATCACCTCCGGTTTCGAGCATTTTTATTCTGGAAACCGTAAGGTCTTTTTTATCAAAATATAAATCAACCTGCGATAGCATTTTCTTCACTTTCTCTGACTTCGGTATCATTTTCATATAATAACTATGCTCGTTTTCCATACATGTAATCGTGTAATCTTTTTCACAGGCATCAATATTTCCCTGAATAAAGTTGAACATCATTAAAATAAATTCCTTAAACATTGCATTTGACCGGGAATCGTATTGCTTTTTACTTTTGTCGTCCTTTACCGATATTTTATTATTAACTATAACAACAAGATATTTATACGGTTCAAAGTATTCCCACCTGATGTTATTTTCTTTCTTAAAACAAAAATAACCTTTTGATATAATCTTTTTTGTCAGCACACTGAGGCTTTTTTCCTGAACAAAGTTGCATTCAATCGACCTTGTTGTTTTCGACATTTCTTTTATTTTATTCTTAAATGAAGCAACGTCTTTCAGTGGTTTAAAATCTGATTGAGCAAAAACCGAAGTATTAATAAAAAAAACAATAACTATAAATTTTAATATTTTATGCATATGCTTTAACGTTTAGTAATTCATCCAATCTGATTATTTTGTAATTATTTTCAATTGTATAACCGATAAACTCTTTCAACACAGAAATAATTTCATTGTTCGTATCATGCATTAGAAAAACAGCACCCGGTTTCAGTTCTTTTTTTATATGTTTTAATATTTTCATGCCGTTTTTAATTGTATCATGCGATTTGACCGACCATCCTATTGAAGTATAATTCTTGTTTGCAATTGCTTTTTTTATGTTTGGATTTGTAACTCCGTACGGAGGTCTGAACAATTTAACTTTTTTGTTAATTACTTCAAAAATTTTGCTTTCGGTATTTTCAAGTTCGTCAGTAATTTTTTTACCTGAAAATAAATCAAGCCAGAAGTGATGAGTATAACTGTGATTGCCCATTATATGTCCTTCAGCATCCATACGTTTAAGAATATTTTCATTCCCGTCAATTTTATTTCCTATGCAAAAAAAAGCTGCTTTAACCTGATATTCATTCAATATATCAAGTATTTGCGGGGTGTATTCTGAAGGACCGTCATCAAATGTTAAAGCAATCACCTTTTCATCGGTTATTTTTGAACACTCCGATTTTAAATAAAAATTTAATCTGATATATATTGAACCAACTGCAATTATTGCGATGTAAATCAAAAATAAAGCCAAATAGAACAAAATACTAATAAATAAAAAAAGTTTTGCAATAATCAATACTGCAAGAAGAATGAAAAAGAAAATATTTGTATTTCTGTAATTAAGCATTTTGTAAAAGTAATAGTGAATGATTTATATTACGATAATGATTATAAATTAGAATATTTTTATACTGTCGCTGGGGTTTATTATTAAATTTAATTACGTCGGGAACAAACTGGTTTTTCAATATGTTGGCTGCCGTATACATTGCAAAAGATGAAGCCGTGTGGTATTCTCCGCATAAATGTTTAAAATAAGCACAGACAGTATTTTTAAAAATTTCTTCTGTTAATTTATAATATATCTCATCAAAATTTTTATCGCCGTTTAATCCAAGAATGGCAACGTCAATATCTTCAACTCTCAAATTATTTTTACTTAAAAAAGATATTATTTCGTTTTTAATTATGCCTGAATTTTCCGGCTTATAAAAAGCATGAACAGAAGATATTTTTGCATAATTCGCTTTATCGGGTTGATTGGTCAATAAGAAAAATGCAGAACCTTCACCGGCAATACTTCCTTTTGTTTTGTATTCAAGAAGCTTCAAATGATTTATATTTTCTCTTTTCCAATGACCAAGCCGCTTTGTTATCTGATAAGTATTTTCTGTAATTTCATCAACACCCCCAAGTAATATTGTATTTGCGGATTTTTCGTTAAACATTAAAATGCTATCCAGCAAAGCACTTTCAAAAGAAAAACCTCTGTGTGCATAAGTATAATTATAACCATGGCATTTCAAAAACAATGAAATCTGAGCGCTTATTGTATTATGAGTTGATTGGATAAACGGAGTTGGATTTAATAATTTTTCTTCGTTTTGAATGATTGAAGTTAAAAACTTTTCAGTGTCTTCAACACAACCAAGACCGGTACCGGTAATTATTGCATCTGGTTTTTCAATATCGGCTTCATCCAAACACGTTTTTGCAGAATACAAACCCATTTTAACCACACGGCTCATTCTTCGTGAAGCCATAGGCTCAATGTACTTTTTGTAAACCGGCTCAATGCATTTCAGATATTCAGCATCAGGATATTCCATAACTTCATCGGGAAAACCACTGTTGTCAATAGTTTTCTGAGGGGAAATGTTACCGATGCCTTTTATGTAAATATCAGTCATGCTAAATTTTCGAAAAAATAAGTGTAGTATTATTACCGCCAAATCCGAATGAATTTGATAATACATTTTTAACTTCAATGTTTTTTATCAATTCTTTTACGGGTGTTATTTTTAAATCTTTCATTTGATTTTCAAAATTCAGATTCGGAAATATTAAATTATTTTTTATTGCCAGAACACTCAATACTGCTTCTATTCCACCTGAAGCTCCCAACGTATGTCCTGTATATGCTTTTGTCGAACTGAAATATGGAATTTTAGATTCGAAAACATTTTCTATCGCCTTGCCTTCTGATAAATCGTTGTTTGGCGTTCCTGTTCCATGTGCATTTATATAATCTATTTCTTCGGGTTTAAGATTTGCAGCTTCCAGAGCTTTCCTCATTGCAATACAAGCACCAAAGCCATCGGGTGAAGATGCCGTTTGATGATATGCATCACTTGCATTTCCATAACCTTTGAGTTCACAGAGTATTTCTTTTTTATTTTTATTAATTATTCTTTCCGATTCCAATACTATAAATCCGGCACCTTCGCCGAGATTCAAGCCGTTTCTTTTTTCATCAAAAGGACGGCAATTTTGCCTGTCGAGAATCATCAATGTATTAAATCCGTTTAAAGTGAATTTTGTAATTGAGTCAACCCCGCCGGCAATTACCCTGTCGAGCATGTTATTTTTTATCAATCTTGCGCCGAACATTATCGCGTTGGCAGACGAAGAACAAGCCGTACTTATAGTGGTTATAAAATCTTTTATACCCAGCATATCAGCTATCTTCTCTGTGCTGTCGCCGCAATCGTGGCCGATAATATTTCTTAATCTGCCCTTTTTATTGTCGGCAATAAATTCTTCATAAAATATTTCGCTTCTGTCCATTCCTCCGACTGAGGTTGCAGAAATGAGCCCTGTTCTTGCTTCAGAAATGTTTTTTATTTGTGCGTGATTTATGGCTTCTTTTGCGGCGAGCATCCCAAGAAGAGCGGTACGTGTAATTATTTGACCGGAATTTATTTTTAATTTTTCTGATAATTCCTTATTTGAAAATTTTACTTCACCAAAAGGAATTTCGTTTTTGTAAACTGTATCTAAATATGAAGATAATTTAATTCCTGATTTTTTCAGGTTAATGGAATTCAGCACCTCATCGCTACTATTGCCAATAGCAGATATTATCCCAATACCTGTAACAAAAACCCTGTCAGACACTGATGTTACTTTTTATTTTGAGAAATATATTCAGCCATGGACTTAACGGAATATAATATTTTCTTGCCTTCATCAGCTGTCTGAATTTTCAAGGCGTATTTTTTTTCAAGCAAAACAGTTAGTTCCAGGGCATCTATGGAATCCAGGCCAAGTCCTTCTATGAAAAGCGGAGCTTCACTGTCAATATCATCAACGCTCATTTCTTCAAGGTTTAAAGCTTCTATAATTTCTGATTTCAGTTTTAGAATTAACTCTTCCATTTTAGTTTTAGCTTATATATAATTTCTTAATATTTTCCGGTTCAAATATAACACTTTCATTTGTATTAATGCAATCTTTGGCTTTTTTAACCAGATAAAGAACTGACTCATATTTTTCGCCCATTAATTCTACCCGGCCAAAAATGCAACATTGTGTTTTATTAGTTTCGAATATGTTTGAAACATATTTATAAAGAAAGTCAATGTCAAACTTTTCGGAAATAAAGAATGTATTTTCTCCGTTTATCTTATTTTTTATGCATATTTCCCCAATCATAATGTTCGGCAATGTGTAAACAAAAACAGAAGGACTGGGAAAGTAGTTATCTGCATCATTTATTGTTTTGCTGTATTCAATATCAGTATCAAGTGAAGAAGATGAGTTTGTAATAATTATGCTTACATCTTCATTTTTGAAATTACCAACCGGATTTTCTTTTTTGATAATCATTTCAGCGGTAAGAAATCCGAGTTTGCTTAAACTGTCCATCTTAAAGAACTTCGGATAGTTTATCTGAAAGTTCTTATACGCTTCTTTGATGAATTCAGGAAATTTCTTTTCTATATCACATTTGAAAATAAGTTTACCATTAAGGGAAACTGTATTATCTGCGATTTTGCAATAATTACTTATTATTAATTGTTCACTCATAACTTATGAAAAATAACACCGGCATTACATCCTCCAAAGCCGGAGGCAATTTTTAAACAATTATTAATTTGTCTTTCCTCGTGTTTGTCAATAACATTTATTTTATTGGTAACGCCAATCTCGCTGAAGCCTGCTGTTTTAAATAAAAAATCATTTCTCAAAGAATAAATACCGTCAATTGATTCAATAATTCCGGCAGCGCCGAGAGTGTGCCCCCAGTAGCCTTTGAAGCTGTTAACAGGAACTTCGTTTAATCCGGCTCTTGTTATGGCAACGGATTCCATTTCGTCATTGTATGGTGTTGCGGTACCATGAGCTGAAATGTAATCAATATTTTTGGAATAATCAGATTCAGTATCTTCAATTGTTTTATTTATTGCCAGCAATAATCCTTCGCCTGTTCTTGACGGACCAGAGATGTGATTTGCATCATTGCTCGAAAATCCGCCGCCGACAATTACTTCAGTTTGCCGGCTTAAATAATTTTTATTGGAAGTAAGAATAATAGTGCCGCAACCTTCACCAAGTGACAAGCCATCTCTTGAAACATCGAAAGGCCGGCATGGTCCACTACTTAATGATTGAAAAGATATAAATCCCGAAACAACAAATTTTGAAACAATATCCGTTCCTGTTATTACAACATTTTCAAACTGACCGGAACGAATTAATCTGCTTCCGATAATAATTGCCAGCACTCCGGAAATGCAGGCATTAGAAATAACAACCGGTTGATTTGGACTTCCGAAGTATTCATGAATTAATTTTGCGGTATTTGAAAGATATAAACGATTTTCTCCAAATATCATTTTATTTTTTTCTTCCAGTAAATCAATGTTTCCTTTTGTTGTGGAAAGAATAAAAAGTGTTTTTTTATTTTTAATGTCAACTGTGGTTTTACTTAATGCATCTTTTATTGAAAGTATTGATAATTTTTCGAAACGGGTAAAATTATTGCTGCTATTAATGGAATTGAATTTTGAATTAAGTTCATCAGTATTGATAAGGGATGCATGAAATGCAGAAGGAGATAATTCTTTATCTTCAATATTATATATTCCGGTTTTGTTATTCTTTATTTTTGTAATATTTTCTTCGGTGGTAAACCCCAATGAAGTGATAATATTATCGGAAGAAATAAAAACATTTTTCATCAAAAAAAATATTAAACTTTATTTAATGAAGCCCCATTTTTTTTTCCATTCATAAAAAAAAGGAGGTATTGTAAGAAGAAGTTCGCCCTCGGTATTTAAAAAAACCTGCATGCTTTTACCCGTTGCAACAACTTCATTGTTACAACTTCGATAAATGGTGTATTCAAATTTTAATTTAGCTGCTTCACAATCTACATATTTTGTTTCAACAATTGCTTTTTCCCCGTATCTCAGAAACTTCTTATATTCCATTTCCACGTAAACGATAGGAGCAACAATTTCGTTTTTCATAAAATCAAGATAGTGCAGACCATATTTTTCTCCAAAAGATTCTCTGCCATCTTCCATGTATTTAACATAATTACCATGCCAAACCACATTCATGGAATCAATCTCATTAAATCTGATTTTTATTTCAATTTTATCTTCAAGTATCTTACTCATTTTTATTATTAATATATTTTTACAAAAATAAAAAAAAGCTGTTTCAATTCAAATGAAACAGCCTTAATAATGCATAAATTAAATTATATTTTCACACAAAGTCCGCCTGTAAATAAAGCTCCCCCTATGCCAAATTCAAAATTCATTCCGATATTTTTAGTGAAAAATACTCTTGTCCCAATAGCAATTCTATATCCTACCGGTACTGTAGAAATACTGTTTTCATCAATGTAATCCGGGTCATTGGTTGTAAGATCAAGCGTAAAACTTCTATAACCAACTGCTGCAGAAGTATACAGATCAAATTTTTCTTTTCTTACAAAATGATAATAAAATCTTCCCAAAACACCTAATTTAGGGTTAGTTACCTTGTAATCATATTCTGTTGGTACATATAGACCTGTTGCCTGATTGTAAACATCATATGTTTCATGCCACTGAATTTGTGATGTTGCGTAATTAATGTCAAGTCCAACACCCATTTTTTCACTAAGCATATACTCAACTTTAAATCCAACCGGACCGAAAGTTCCTTTATCATATCCGTCTTCTGACCCCTCTAAACCATATCCTATCCTTAGTACAGTTGTTCCTAAATTCGGAAAACCATAATATACGTCAAAAATTATGCTCCCTTTATCATACGTGCTGCTTCCGCCTCCTTTTTTCAATGAAAAAGGACCTGATCCTGCATTTATGTTTCCAATGCAGAAAAACAATGTAACACATGCTATTAATAATGATTTTTTCATAAATACTGATTTTTAGTTAATAATAAAAATTTAATTTCGCTGCAAACGTAAGGTAATTTTTTGATAATAAGAAATTTATAGAAAATCTTTTAGCAAAGCATTTTATTCTTTCTGCAGTTCTTTCCAGTACTCAACTGCTCTGCGTGTATGAGGAATGCAAATGGTTCCGCCGACAATATTCACAATTGCAAAAATTTCAAACAATTCTTCGGTGGTAACTTTGTTTTTGTGGCAGTTTTCAAGATGATATTTTATGCAGTCGTCACAGCGAAGTATCATTGATGTTGCAAGTCCGAGCATTTCTTTAGTCTTGGCAGGTAATGCTCCGTCCATGTATGCATTAGTATCGAGATTATAAAGTCGTTTTATTACTTTATTGTCAACTGCCAGAATTTTTTCATTCATCTTTTGGCGGTATTCATTGAATTCTTTGACTTTGTCGGACATATTTTATTATTTTTTGTATATAAATTGAGAGTTTAGTTCAGAATGTTCGAGTTCGAGGCTTTCGAAGTTTTATAACTCAGGAGCATACAAAAGTATTCGACTGAGTTATAAAACAAGAGTAACGAAGAAATCGGACATTCTGGATAAACTATTTATTTTCTCGATTCGATTAATATATTTAATATTTTAATTGCTGCTTCCGAAATTATTGTGCCGGGACCGAAGATGCCCACAACTCCTGCCTTATATAAAAATTCATAATCCTGCGGAGGAACAACACCGCCGACGATTACAATCAAATCTTCTCTTCCGAGAATTTTTAATTCCGCAATTACTTCAGGAACCAGCGTTTTATGTCCTGCGGCCAGACTTGATATTCCGAGAATGTGAACATCATTTTCCACAGCTTGCTTTGCCGCTTCTTTTGGAGTCTGAAATAAAGGACCGATATCAACATCAAATCCCATATCGGCATAAGCAGTTGAAATAACCTTTGCACCACGGTCGTGTCCGTCCTGTCCCATTTTTGCAATCATAATTCTTGGGCGGCGACCTTCGAGTTTTTCGAATTCGTCAGCAAGATTTCTTGCTTTTGAAAAACCTTCATCATTTGCTATTTCCATAGAATATACTCCCGATATTGAACGTATTGTTGCTTTATATCTGCCAAAAACTTTTTCGCATGCATCTGAAATTTCGCCCAGTGTTGCCCGTTTGCGCGCCGCTTCAATTGACAAAGCTAATAAATTTTTTTCATTTGTGCCGCATGCTTCGGTTATGGTATTTAATATATTTTTTACTTCTTCGTTATTTCTTTCTGCTTTTAAATTTCTCAGTCTTTTTATCTGTGATTCGCGAACGGCTGTATTGTCAACTTCGAGTGTTTCTATCGGTGCTTCTTTTTCCAGGCGGTATTTATTAACTCCTACAATTATATCTTTTCCCGAATCAATTTTTGCCTGACGGCGTGCCGAAGCTTCTTCAATTCTCATTTTCGGAATGCCCGTTTCTATTGCCTTTGCCATTCCGCCAAGATGTTCGATTTCCTGAATAAGTTTCCATGATTTGTGCGCAAGTTCGTGCGTAAGCGACTCAATATAATATGAGCCAGCCCACGGGTCAACAGCTTTGCAGATATTTGTTTCTTCCTGCAGATAAATCTGAGTATTTCTTGCTATGCGTGCCGAGAAGTCGGTTGGCAGCGCAATTGCTTCATCAAGAGCATTTGTATGCAGTGATTGCGTGTGTCCAAGAACCGCAGCCATCGCCTCAATGCAGGTTCTTGCAACATTGTTGAACGGGTCCTGTTCTGTTAAACTCCAGCCCGAAGTCTGGCAGTGAGTGCGTAATGCAAGTGATTTTGGATTTTTCGGATTGAATTGTTTTATGATCTTTGCCCACAACATTCTTGCGGCACGCATTTTTGCAATTTCCATAAAGTGATTCATTCCTATTCCCCAGAAAAATGATAAACGTGGAGCAAATGAATCAATGTCAATTCCTGCATTTATTCCCGCTCTCACATATTCAAGTCCGTCGGCTAAGGTATACGCAAGTTCAATATCGGCAGTAGCACCGGCTTCCTGTATGTGATAGCCGCTTATGCTTATTGAATTGAACTTCGGCATATTTTGCGAAGTGTATTTGAAAATATCGGCAATTATCCTCATTGACGGAAGTGGTGGATAAATATATGTATTCCGCACCATGAATTCTTTCAGAATGTCATTCTGAATTGTGCCGTTTAATTTTTCGGGCGAGATTCCCTGTTCTTCTGCTGCAACAATATAAAAGGCAAGTACAGGAAGTACTGCGCCGTTCATCGTCATCGAAACCGACATTTTATCAAGAGGAATCTGGTCGAAAAGAATTTTCATGTCAAGTATAGAATCTATTGCCACGCCTGCTTTTCCGACATCGCCGGTTACGCGTTCATTGTCCGAATCGTAGCCGCGGTGCGTTGCAAGATCGAATGCAACCGAAAGTCCTTTTTGTCCGGCGGCAAGATTTCTCCTGTAAAAAGCATTCGACTCTTCGGCAGTTGAGAAACCGGCATATTGCCGTATGGTCCATGGCTTCAACACATACATCGTGGAATAAGGTCCGTGCAGATAAGGAGGAATTCCTGCAGCATAATTCAAATGCTCCATTCCAAGCAAATCATCTTCGGTGTAAAACGGCTTAACGGCAATCTGTTCCGAAGTAAGCCAACTTTCTCCAGCAGAAAGTTTATTCACTTCTTTTTTGTTTTCTTTTCTGAAATCGATTTTTCTAAAATCAACTCTCATCTTTATATGTTTTTCTTTGCGTCTTAGCGTCTTAGCGGTAATTTTTTTTCACCGCAAAGGCGCTAAGCCGCAAAGTAATTATGAAATCATTTAATTAATATATTATTATATTTTTTCAATATTTCAATCACGTTTGAGCGCATATGAATAAAATCATCAACTCCTGCTTCTTTGAGTTGTTCTATTATTTCTGTGGGATTACCTGCAATAATAATTTTTATTTTTGCAGAATTGATTTTAATTCCTTTTGCAATTTCAATTCCGACTGTTGCATATTCTTCATCAGAACTGCAAATGACAACTATTTCGGGTTCAACTTTTTTTACAACTTCCAATCCTTCTGCTGCTGTTTTAAATCCTGCATTGTCAATTATTTCATAACCTGCACAACCGAAGAAATTTGTAGTGAATGCAGCTCTTGCCTTTCGCATAGCAGGATTTCCGATTGTAAGTAAAAATACCTTGGGATGTTTTCCTGATTTTTCAACTGCGAATCTTATTTCTTCGAATGCTTCAGCGCCCCTGTACATTTTTATCTTTTTGCAAATAGTGTTCTTTTCAAAATTATATTCTTTTGATTTCGCTTTTGTGATTTTGTCTAACATTTGTTCCTTCAGATTCGGATATTGATTTGTGCCAAGCAAAATTTGTTTTCGCATTGCAATATCCATATTCCTTTGCTGGCATGTCTTTTCGATTTCATCCTGAACAAAATTATTTGAAACCGATTCGATAAATCCTCCCTTTTCTTCAATTTCCTGAAATAATTTTAATGAAGCATTTGCAATGGAATCGGTTAAATTTTCAATGTAATATGAGCCTGCAGAAGGGTCAACTGCTTTATCAAAATGCGATTCGGATTTCAAAATTGTCTGTATATTCCTTGAAATTCTTGATGAAAACTCATCTGCATCTTTAAATGTATTATCAAATGGCTGAACCGAAATTGAATCACTTCCGCCTATTGAAGCAGACATAGCTTCGGTTGTTAAGCGGAGAATATTTACATGAGCATCGTAAATGGTTTTATTCAATTTTGATGTTGTTGTATGAATATTTATCTGCATCGATTCTTTATTCTTCGGATTATATTGCTCTATAACCTTTGCCCACAAAACTCTTGCTGCACGCAGTTTAGCTATTTCAAGAAAATAATTTGAACCGATTGCAAAAGAAAATAGAATCCGCGGAGCAATATCATCAATTTCAATTCCTTTGTTTAAAAGCTGAAAAATATATTCATTTGCCGAAGCAATACTGAAGCCAAGTTCCTGAACAATTGAACATCCTGCATTGTGCAGATAATTTCCATTTATTGTAATTAGCTTGAAATATGGAAGCTTTAATTTTGCCTGATTAATCAAATAAACGGCTTCAACAAAGTTGTTATCTTTTGTCGTGAAAAAGTTACCCTGCAGCAATAAATAACTCAAGGGGTCGAAACCTAAAGAACCTTTTATTTTTGCGGGAGTTAAGTTTTGTCTTTCAATTTCTTTTATAAATAAATCAAGTGTTGCAGTAAATGATTTTGAAGAAGTGAAATTAATTGTTGTTTTGTTTAAATCAATGCCTTTCAGAAGAGCCTGCATTTCTTCGACTTTACTAATACCTTTTACCCTTAAACCAATTGCATTTGCTCCTTTTGAAACTGCATCCAGGGCAATTCTGTTTGCTTCCTGAATATTTTCCGTTTCAATATCCTGGCGTATTTCCCAGTCGTTGTTATTTTTTTTGTTTCCTCTTGCAAAAGGAAATTCTCCGGGGAATGATTTTAAATATTTTAAATCATCAAGATTTTCGGCGCGATAATAAGGTCGAACACTAAAACCTTCTGTCGTTTTCCAGACAAGTTTTTTCTCGTAGTCGGCGCCTTTTAAATCTTCTTTGATTTTTTCTTCCCATTCATTTGTATTTACCGGAGGAAATTCGGTAAAAAGTCTTTCTTTTGCTTGATTATCAGTATCGGGACACATAGCTGTGTTTTTAACTAAAACACGAAATTATGAAAATTATTTATTTTACAACTTTTTCCTTATAAAAATGCTTTTTTAAAACTATTGTTTTATTTAGTAATTTCCTTTATTTTTGAAGAAGAATTTAAAACAAATAAATATTTATGAAAAACGAAATTCACAAAAGCGGTGCTGCGGGAGCAGTATACGGATTAGGATTTGTCGGAGCGGCAATATATTTTATTTCCCATTCAGCAACATTCTGGGCAGGTGTGTTGGGATTCTTAAAAGCAATAATATGGCCTGCCTTGCTTGTGTATGCTGCTATGAAAAATTTGGGAATGTAAAAAAATCTTACCGCGGAGACGCAAAGACGCAAAGAAAAATTATTTTTTTAAATTTCTTCTATTTTGAAACCCACTGACTTTAAATCATTCCAAAAGTTAGGATATGACTTTGTTACAACATCGGGATTTTCGATTTTTATTTCACCAAGCAAAATTGCAAGCGGAGCAAATGACATTGCCATGCGGTGATCATTGTATGTTGAAATTGTGAAATTGTGAATTTGAGAATTTGTGAATTGCTCACTTTTACGCTGAACGCTTAACGCTGAACGCCGAACGGGTTTTGTTTTATATTCGAACTTTTTCAATTCCGTATGCAGTGCATCAAGCCGGCGGGTTTCTTTAATATTAAGGTTTGACAATCCTTTGAGCGTAGCTTTAATATTTAAGCCGGCGCATGTAACGGCAAGAGTTTGGGCAATATCAGGGCAACCGATAAAATCGTATTCGAACTCATTGATTTTTGGTTTTTCTTTTAAAAGATGTATTGCATTCTCATCAAGCCATTTTGTTTTTACTCCGAATTTTTCGAATATTTTTGAAACAACAGAATCGCCCTGGAGATTATTATTTAAAAGTCCTTCAATTGTTAAATCAACTTCATCGGAAAATGCCGCCATTTCATACCAGTAAGAGACACCGCTCCAGTCGCCGCCTATATCAAATTCAGAAGATTTATATTCCTGATTTTTTATTTCAATTTTATTTTCTTTCCATGAATATTTTATTCCGAAATGTTTCATGATTTTTAATGTCATTTCGACATAAGGCTTTGAAACAAGTTCACCTTTAATGGAAATTTCCAGACCGTTTTTTAGTATCGGTGCAATCATCAGAAGTGCGGAAATATACTGACTGCTTATGTTTCCGTTAATTATAATTTCTGATTTTTTAAAAACGGAACCGGTAATTTTTAGCGGAGGAAATCCTTTTTTACCGGCATATTCAATATTTGCTCCTAAAGTATTTAATGCATCAACGAGTACACCTATCGGTCGTTTTTTCATTTGTTCCGAACCGGTGAGCAGATATTTTCCTTCTTTTATGGAAAGAAATGCCGTGAGGAAACGCATTGCTGTTCCTGCAGCACCGGCATCAACGGTTAAAGCATTTTTGCAATTTTTATTATCAGAAATCTTTTTTAATGCTTTATGCAAAATTATCGTGTCATCTGAATCGGAGAGATTATTTATTTTAACAGGGTTAGCAGAAAGGGCTTTAATAAGCAAAACCCTGTTGCTTTCGCTTTTCGATTGAGGAATTATTATTTTGCCTTTTAGCGTTTTGTTATTTTTTGATATTCTGTATGTCATTGTATCTTTTTTCTCTGCGTCTTAGCGCCTTTACGGTAAAATTTTTCACCGCTAAGGCGCGAAGACGCAAAGGTTAAAAATTATTTACAAATCTTTTAAATCCATCTTTTAATAATGGAACATTAAAATTAACAAGAAAACCCAATTTTTTGTCAGCAAGTTTTAAATATGAAATTATTTGAGCTTGGTGAACAGGCAATATAATTTCAACCGATTTTACTTCAATTATTATTTCATTTTCAACTAAAATATCAATTCTGAAATCTTTGGATAGTTCAATTCCTTTGTATAAAAGCGGAATTGAAACTTCAGTTAAAACATTTAATTTTCTGTTTTTTAGTTCCCTAACAAGACAAAGAACATAAATTGATTCCAATAATCCCGGACCCATTTCTTTATGAACATGAAAGCAACTATCTAAAATTTCCTGTGATAATTTGTTTAGAAAATCGTTTTCCATTTCTCTGCGTCTTAGCGCCTCTGCGGTAAATTTTTATAAAAGTTCAATGATTCAGAAATTAAATTTTCTTCAATTTCATTATCAATTTTATATTTACCGATTTCAGGTATCAATGTAAAATTTATTTTTTTGTTGACATTCTTTTTATCGAAATGCATGAGTTCAATCAATCTTTTAATTTCGAAATTTTTGTATTGCCTGAAGACAGGACTAATAACAGATATTATTTCATTAAGTTCTTTTTCTTTAAGCTTTAAAATTTTAGCTGAAAGATATGCTTCGCAAATCATTCCTGCGGCAATTGCTTCACCGTGCAACAATGGATTTTTATCATTTTCCAGAGAATAACTTTCAAAAGCATGACCGATAGTGTGTCCGAAATTTAAAGCCTTACGGATATTATTTTCTTTCGGGTCGAGTTTTACGATTTTGCTTTTTATTTCAACGGATTTTTTAATAATAAAATTCCAATCAGCATCCTTAACGCCCGTACTTTTCAGTGTTTTCAAATATTCTTTATCGCATATCAAAGCATGCTTAATAATTTCGGCATAACCTGAAATCAATTCTCTTTTATCAAGAGTTATCAGAAAAGCAGGATTGATAAAAATTGCTTTCGGGTTTCCAAAGATGCCGATTTGATTCTTAATATTATCAAGGTTTACTGCTGTTTTCCCGCCAATAGATGCATCAACCATTGAAAGCAGTGTTGTGGGAAGATGAATAAAGCCAATGCCTCTTTTAAAAGTTGATGCAGTGAACCCGCCAAGGTCGGTGATAACGCCGCCGCCGAGATTTATCAGCAATGAATTTCTGTCAGCATTTGAAAAAATAAGTTTATCCCATAATGTCTTACAAATTTTGATATTTTTTCTTTTTTCACCGCTTTTAATTTTTAAGATTTTGGCTGATTTTAAAAATTTTATTCTCGCGATCAACAATGGAAGGCAATGTTTTCCGGTATTCTCATCAACAAGAATGAATATTTTCTTTGATGAATATTTTTCTAAGAAATTTTCCAATTCCGGGAAAATATTTTCACCAATAAATATCGGGTAATCCAGAATGTTTGATTTTATTAAACTACTCATATTTTTTTAATGACTAATGACTAAAATACAAATGCTCAATTAAGATTTTCAAACCGATTGCAATTAATACTAAACCGCCTAATAATTCGGCTCTGCTGCCAAGCATTTTACTTAATTTATTTCCTAAATGAACACCTGCAAACGATACGACAAAGGTAATTATTCCAATTAACAGTATTGCAACAAAAATATTTATTTCCAATACCGCAAAGCTGACACCGGCTGCCAGGGCATCAATGCTTGTTGCAATTGCCAGGGCAAGCAACACGGAAAATTTATCATAATTGATAATGGTTCTATCATCAGAATCCTTGAATGACTCGTAAATCATTTTGCCGCCTATGAATGCCAATAAAATAAATGCAATCCAGTGGTCTATACCGCTTATAAATTTTTCAAAAATGCTTCCTATTGACCATCCTATAAGAGGCATCAATGCCTGAAATCCCCCGAACAGAAACCCAAGCTTCAGGGCTGTTAAAAGCTTGTCATTTTTTAATGTTGCACCACAGCATAGCGACACTGCAAATGCATCCATTGATAAAGCTATTCCTATAACTAATATTGTAATATAGTACACTATAAATGAGTAAAAAAGTTTAGAACTCAAAATTACACAAAGTAAGACGAAGAGAAAAATAATTTTTTCTGTTGAGTTAATTTCGTAATTTTACTTTATGCAAAATAAAATATACCAGTGGGGACATAATCGCAGGTTTAATGCTTATACAAACTGGTGTGTTAAAAAATTCGGAAGCAGGTTGCAGAAAGTTTCACTCGATGCCGGCTTTACCTGCCCGAACAGAGACGGAACAATCGGTACAGGAGGATGCATTTATTGCAACAACGAAGGTTTTAATCCTTCTTATTGTAGTCCGAAGAAAACAATTACTCAACAATTAAAAGAAGGAATAGAATTTTTAGCTGTCCGTTATCCCAGAACAAGCAATTATATAGCATATTTTCAGGCATACTCAAATACATATGCTCCATTGGAAAAATTGAAAAAACTTTATGAAGAGGCGTTGAGTTGTGAGGGAGTTATGGGTTTGTCAATAGGTACGCGACCTGATTGCATTGATGACAAGAAACTGGATTATCTCCAGAAACTCAATGAAAAATATTTCATAACTGTTGAATATGGAGTAGAATCGTGTTACAATAAAACACTTGAAAAAATAAACCGCGGGCATAGTTTCGAAAAATCTGTCAAGGCAATTGAAAAAACGGCTAAGAGAAAAATAAATACCGGGATACATTTAATATTCGGACTTCCCGCTGAAGACCGCAGTGAAATGCTGAAAGAAGCGGAAATAATTTCGAAACTCCCCATTCATTCGGTAAAATTTCATCAATTGCAGATATTGAAAAATACCCCGATTGCCGAAGAATATAAAAATCATCCGGAAAAATTCAGTTTTTTCGGTCTTGATGAATACATAGATTTTATTATTGATTTTACTGAAAAGTTAAATCCCGGAATAACGATTGAAAGATTCACAAGTGAAGTTCCGCCAAGAATGATTGCGGGACCTAATTTCGGAACGTTGCGAACCGACAGGATTTTACAGTTGATTGAAAAAAGAATGGAAAAAAGAAATACATGGCAGGGAAAATTAGTGAATAGTTAATAATGAATAATTAAAAATTATTTCTTGATTTCCAAAAACAGTCATCCTTCTCTTTTAGAATAGGGAAAGAGGATGAGGTGAATTAAAAAAAAATTAATAATATTGTATGATTATTTTCTGACAACTAACAACCAATAACTGACAACTATTTTAAGATGAAAAGAGATTTGCGCATAGTATTTATGGGAACACCGGAATTCGCAGTTCCTTCATTAGATATACTTATTAAAAATAATTATAATATTGTAGGTGTGGTTGCAAGTACAGATAAGGAATGCGGAAGAGGTCTTCAGGTTGGCATGTGTGAAATCAAAAAATATGCGCTTGAAAAAAATCTGAATCTTCTTCAACCCGAGAATCTGAAAAGCCGCGAATTTGTTAAGCAACTTACAGACCTGAAAGTTAATCTACAGGTGGTAGTGGCTTTTCGCATGCTTCCCGAAGCTGTATGGAAACTTCCCGAATACGGAACATTCAACCTTCATGCTTCACTTTTGCCTCAGTACCGGGGTGCAGCACCTATCAACCGAGCTATTATGAATGGTGAGAAAAAGACAGGAGTTACTACTTTTTTTATTAATGAAAATATAGATACGGGAAAGATAATTTTTCAGGAGGAAACCCTGATTGGGGAAAGTGAGACTGCAAGCGAACTTCACGACAGGTTAAAAATAACGGGAGCAGAACTTGTTTTAAAAACAGTTCGGGCAATTGAAAATGATAGTTTCGAAACCATCGAACAATCGTGCAAAGCCGGAGAAATGAAAAATCTGAAGCTTGCACCAAAGATTTTCAAAAAAGACTGTAAAATAAACTGGAATGATTCGGTTGACGCAATACATGATTTTATAAGGGGTTTGAGCTGTTATCCTTCTGCATGGACGGAATTTGTTTCACCCGACGGACAGAAGTTTTACTTCAGGATACTATCGTCAGTAAAGGAAATCCAAGAACACTCATATAATCCGGGAAAGATAATTACAGACGGAAGAAATTATCTAAAAATTTCTGTTAATCGGGGATTCATTGATATCAGCAGTATACAACAGGCCTCAAAAAAAATAATGAGCATAAAAGAATTTTTAAGAGGCTTTTGTGTTAACGAAAAATGGAAAATTTGAGCTTTTTGCATACTACTGTTGTCGCGGAACGTAGAAGCCATCCCATCATATAACGATTTGTATATATGATATTCATGCTTTTGGATAAACAAAGGGGTTAATTGGGGTGAGTTTCCAAGGTGAGTTATCAACAAAAGGGGCAGTTATCAACATTTTTGAAAAAAAAACACGAAAAAATTTGCTTTTATCTAAGAATGTAGTAAATTTGCATTGATAATTTATTAATTACTAACTTAAAAAAGTTGAAAAAATGAACAAAGCTGAATTAATCGACGCAATTAGTGCAACAGCAAAATTAACAAAAGCTGATGCAAGGAAAGCTCTTGATGCTTTCATCACATCTACTTCAAAATCTTTAAAAAAAGGTGAAAGAGTAGCTCTAGTAGGATTTGGTTCTTTCTCAGTAGTTAAGAGATCTGCACGAAAAGGCAGAAACCCACAAACTGGTAAAGTAATCAATATTGCTGCAAAAAAAGTAGCAAAATTCAAAGCTGGTGCTGAACTTGCAAAATCAGTTAAGTAAATTTAGCTCAAAGTGTTCAAAAAAAAGCTCCTTAGATGGGGCTTTTTTTTTGCCCGAAACTTATTACTTTTACAAAAAAATGATGCCCGTAAAAAAATATAACCCCAACGATATTGGAAAAACCAATAATAATATTTTCGGATTTCCATTTACCAAAGATAATGCACAAATAATACTTATTCCGGTTCCATGGGATGTAACGGCATCATACAGGGCGGGAGCATCAGAAGGACCGGATGCTATTCTTAATGCCTCACCTCAACTCGACTTTTACGACCCTTTTTTCAAGAATGCCTGGAAAACGGGCATTTTTATGGAAAAAATTCCGGAATACTGGAAAAATAAAAATAAGGAATTAAGAAAAAAATCAGAATTATACATTGATAAATTAGCAAATGGCGGCGATTTTAAAAGCAATCCCCAGCTCGTTAAGATTAAAAATGAAATTAATGATTGGAGCAAAAAGTTAAATGAATGGGTGAAAGAACAATCATTAAAATATCTGGACAAAAATAAACTTGTTGGAATTGTTGGAGGAGAACACAGTGTTTCACTCGGATTAATCAATGCGCTCTCAAAAAAATATAATTCTTTCGGAATACTGCAGGTTGATGCTCATGCCGATCTGCGCATTGCATACGAAGGTTTTGAATTTTCACATGCATCATCAATGAATAATGCTTTAAAATGCAAAGAGGTGAAAAAACTTGTTCAGGTTTCAGTGAGGGATTATTGCGAAGATGAAGCTGAAACAATTAAAGATTCAAAAGGAAGAATATCATGTTTCACCGATGAGGAAATAAAATCGGAATTATATAAAGGTAAAACATGGAACAGCATTTGCGAAAAAATTGTAAGCCGGCTTCCCGAAAATGTTTACCTGAGTTTCGATGTTGATGGTTTAAATCCGTCACTTTGCCCGAACACCGGAACGCCGGTTCCCGGGGGCATGAAATTTGAACAGGCAATATTTTTGCTTAATAAAATTGTTGAAGCAAATAAAAAAATCATCGGCTTTGATTTATGCGAAGTCGCCCCCGGAAAGAATAACGACTGGGATGGAAACGTAGGAGCAAGGCTGGTTTTCAGGATTTGCAATTTTATGGCAAAATCAATGAGAAGAAAAATAAATTAAAAGTTTTCAGTTTCCGGTTTTCAGTTTTTAGTTTCCTGGCGCAAACAACAAAATCCCGAAACCTGCCTG
>JAQUPB010000018.1 GCA_029004185.1 Bacteroidales bacterium
ATAGAATGGACATTGAATAACAAGGAATTTGTAAGAACTATTATCTCTTAACATTGAAAATGAAAATCTCTGTAATTATACCAACTCACAACAGACAAGACTTTCTGAAGAATGCTATTGAAAGCGTTCTTAAATTAAGAGATGAATGTAATTTTGAAATTGTTGTTGTAGACAATAACTCAACTGACAACACAAAGAAAATAGCTGAATCTTATTCGGAATACGTTAAATATGTATTTGAAAAAAGAACAGCATTCACTCGTGCCCGTAAAACAGGCGGTGAAAATGCAACAGGCAATATATTGTTATTCCTTGATGATGATGTTATTGTTAATAAAGGATCATTTAAAAATATAGTGGATGTTTTCACAAAGTATCCTGACTGTGGTATAATTGCAGGAAAAATATTGCCGAAATATATTGAGAAGCCTCCGTTGTGGACTTTAAAATGCCAGGAAAATTTTAACGGTTGGTCTTTATTTAATAAAAACACATATCCTTTTATAACAGAAAGTTTCCAGGAAGTTCCGGCTGCTGCTGGCCCTATGATGGCTATCAGTCGCATGGCATATGATTCTGTTAATGGGTTCCCTCCGGATACAATTGGAGTTGAAACAAATAAAAGTATCAAAACATTTAACAAATTATATATCGGACCAGGTGATTATGGTCTTTGTTGCAAAATAAAAGAAAAAGGTTGGAAAGTTTATTATAGCGAGGATATTTCTGTTTATCATATTATTTTGCCAATCCGTTTTACAATTGAATTTTGGCGTTCAAGAGTGATTGGTGAAGGTTACCAGCAGGCAATTGCCCAACGCGAATTTTATAATTTAAACAAATTAAATTCCTTTATTGAAAGAAAAAAATTCCGGATTTCTTATAGGGATTTCAAAAGTAAACTTTCTAACAGGCTTAATTCACCTGAAAATATATTTAAAAACGGAATGTATCCAGAAGAACTTTGGGTGCATTATTATAAAGCATACTTAGATATGGATGCAGTATTGCGAAAATACCCATGGCTTTCTTCATTTCTCTGGGAAATTGCTGATAATGGCGTTGATGATTCTAACTTCGATTATGTAATGAATCGTTTACCAGATAAATTTAAAAAACTTGTCAGCAATGAATCAGTATATAACCCTAATCCAATTAATTCCACCAAAGAAATAAAAAAAGTAATAAAAGATTTTGGATCTCATAATAAAATATTTAGTGATATATCTATTGTATTTTATTATCTATTTAACATTGCAAAAAAAGAAAAGTAGTATTGACTACATTTATGAAATTCGGTTAATTAAAGAATGTATGATTAAAAAATTAATAAAAAAGTTAATTCCGTTATACGGATTAAAAAGTGAAATTAATTCATTAAAAAAAATGATAAATTTAAATGATTTGAAAAGTGATTCTGATTCGATAAAAACAATTTCTTACAATAGTCAGATTGAACAACGTAATTTATTTTTTCATTACCAATTATTGAGAAAGCAGCATCTTCCTTTGCCTGATTTTAATAATACCGGCTTCCGCGTATTTTCTCAAACAGACGAAGATGGATTATTGTTATATATATTCTCTCAAATTGGATTTACCAATAAAATTTGTTTAGATATGGCATTTGATAATCCTTATGGGGCTAACGTCACAAATTTAATTTGCAACTGGGGATTTACCGGCTTACTAATTGAAGGTTCTTCTTTGGAAGCATCTGAAACATTTTTCAAATCACATCCCGATACTTACATTTATCCCCCGAAATTAGTTCAGTCATGGATTACTGCCGAAAATGTAAATGATTTATGCACCGAAAACGGAATAAAAGGAGAAATTGATTTGTTTTCACTCGATATGGATGGCATGGATTACTGGGTTTGGAAAGCTCTTGATGCTATTTCTCCCCGTGTAGTAGTTTGTGAATATGCCAATTTTATTGATGCCGATAAATCAATTACCGTTCCATATAAACCGGATTTCAACATATTTGATATCAATATCGACTTTTGTGGTGCATCGTTAGCCGCTTTTGTAAAACTCGGAAAACAAAAAGGATACAGATTGATTGGCTGTAACAAATATGGATTTAATGCATTCTTTTTGAGAAATGACTTAGGAGCGGATGTTTTTCCGGAAATAGAAGCTAAAGATTGCTTAAAACATCCGCAAGCAACAGATGGCATTAAAAACAGACAACCTAAAATATTAAATCTGCCCTGGGTGGAAGTATAATTTTTATTATAATAAAATTTTTGTTGCATATTAAATATAGTCGCCAAATCATGAACAGTTCAATATCAAATAAAATAATAAAGGTTGTTCGTAATCCGTTTTTAATTGTAAAAAAAATTTATTACTTATTGAGACAGTTGACTAAAATGAAGAAAATAATATACAACCATATTTCAAAAGATTTTGTTTTAAAGCAACAGGTTGATGATATTTTTAACGTTAAAAACCTGCCTCTTGGTTTTTATAAAACATTAGGCAATAAGAACCCCGATAAGATTTTTTATGTAATCTGGCTTGATAAAATGGGTGGCGGTTTTTTTTCAAATCTTTCTTTAGTTTTATGTCATTTGAAAATCGCACATGATTCCGGAATGATTCCGGTTATAGACTTTCAGAATTTTAAATCATTATATAATGAACAAGGATTGATAAATAATACTTTAAATGCATGGGAATATTATTTTAAACCGGTATCGGAATTCCCGCTGAATGAAGTTTATGAAAGTAAAAATGTATTTTTCTCAACAGGGGAATATCCTCCTTCGATGAGTTATTCTATCACAAATGTTGACGGTTTAATGGAAATTTACAGAAAATATATTTTTTTACAAAACCATGTTGAAGAGAAAATAAACAGATATTCGGAAAAATTTAATTTCAATAGCAGAATACTTGGTATTCACTTCAGAGGTCAGGAGCAGAAATACGCAGCCGGTCATTCTTTCCCTCCCACTAAAAAACAAATGAAGAAATACACAGATGAAATTTTGAAAAAATATAAAATTGAAAAAATATTTATTGTAACAGAAGAGCAGGAATACCTCGATTTTTTTATCGAAAAATATGGCGATAAAGTATTATATACAGACAGCTTCCGTACACATAAAGTAAATGCTTATAATATGCATCCGCGGGATAATCACAGATATTTATTGGGCTTGGATGTTTTGGCAGATGCATTTTTACTTTCAAAATGTACCGGAATATTGTCCGGAGATTCAAATGTATCGGAATTTGCAAGATTCGTTAACAACAAAAAATTCGAATTTACTTATTTCATTTACAACGGCACGAATTCATCGAACCCGATTAAAGCATCGTATTTGTACGGAATAAAAAAGAGACTGCCCAAATATTTTGGCGGATTAAATGATAAAATCGTTATTAGTTAACCGTTTTTTTGTAAAAAGAAACAGGTGGACATATAATATAAATCACGGGTTGAATTTCATATTTAAAAACAGCCACTAAGACACAAAGTTTAACAAAGAAAAATTAAAAATTCAATGTTAAAAAGAATCATCCTCATATTATATAGCCTATATATAAGGGTTAGTAAAATTTTAACTGCAGTATTTGCTGAAAAAATCAGAATATACAGATATAACAAATATGTAAAATGGGTGTTCAGCAAAAAAAGACTGGACAATTTAAAGTCCGAAATATTGAAATATTATTCAACTCTTCCGCAAGACAAGATTTCAACTGAATTATCATCAGCAGTAGACTTTTTAAAACATAATCCTGTTTTTTATTTCCCTTGTAATCTTACAAGAAAGTACAATGCGGAAATGGTTCATCTGGCTTTTGATCATGAAACTAAATTGTACTTCGCAACGATAAATGGAAAACGCATGTTTTTCAAGCGTGGTTGGACCGAAAGTGAATGTATAAAATATTGTTATTGCATTCAGGAAGAGCAGGACGAAAACTCGCCGCACAGATATCTTTCTGAAAATTTTACGGTTCAAGACGGTGATATTGTTGTTGATATTGGAACTGCTGAAGGTATATTTTCATTAGACGTAATCGAAAAAGCAGGTAAAGTATATTTATTTGAAGCAGACAGCGGCTGGAATGAAGCACTCAAAGCCACATTTGCTCCATGGAAAGAAAAAGTTGAAATAGTAAATAAATATTTGTCTGATGAAGTAAATAATAATAACACTACAATTGACAGCTTTTTTCAGAATAAAAAAAGACCTGATTTCATTAAGATTGATGTAGATGGAGCAGAAGCAAAAGTGATAAAGGGATGCAATCAATTGTTGTCAACACAGCATAATCTGAAAATGGCAATTTGCACTTATCATAAACAAGAAGATGAATTGTTTTTTTCGGAATTGCTGAAAGAAAAGGGATTTCACATTTCTTTTTCGAAAGGTTTTTTCCTTTATATTAATGATGAATTACACCCACCCTATTTTCGCAGAGGAGTGCTTCGGGCTGTGAAATAATCGCAAAAAAAGAGCAGATAGTAACTTACAGTAACAGGTATAGCTTTGTTATAAAATAAATGTTTTGTATATTTGAATAATTAAGGCTTATTTTGTGAAATATATTCAGTTAATTATCCGGCAATTTATTGTTTGGCTTATAATAATCCAGGCTTATGATAATTGAAATAAAACATAACAACCAGCTTTTAGCAATAATAATTTCCCATAAATATTCCGAACCAGGAATTCATTTTTTTACTCCGAATGACTTTTCGCAGCAACTTGCATACATGAAAAGACCTAAAGGAGAAAAAATCCAACCTCATGTTCATAATCCTGTTCCAAGAGAAGTCCATTATACAAAGGAAATTTTATTTATTAAAAAAGGAAAAGTAAAGGTTGATTTTTATACTGAAAAAAAAGAGTATATAGAAAGTAAAATTCTTGAAACCGGCGACGTAATATTGCTTTCGGAAGGAGGACATGGATTTGAAATGCTTGAAGAAACAGAAATGATTGAAGTTAAGCAAGGTCCATATGTCGGAGAAAATGATAAAACCAGATTCTAATCAGATAATAAAACTCAAACAATTGAAAGTGACTTTTCTTTATTAAATGATATCATCGATGAGCAAAAAGAAAATTTTCATAATTGGATATAATGAATTTAATGAGAAGATGTATCCTCATTTGTTTGAGTTTTTAAAATTAATTGAAAATGACTTTGAATTGGTTTATTATGGAAAAGATGACAGAGGATATTTATCTTATTCTCAAACCGAAAAGACCACTGGAATTTCTTTTCTGAAAAAGTTAAGAGTTATTAAGAGTTATAATTCTGAAATCAATTCAATTAAGAACGGAATCAAGAAAATTCTTGAGAGTGAAATATTTGATGTAATTATTGCAATCGATCATTCAGCAATCAATTATGTATCCGAAAGCATAGGAAATAAAGGAAAAACAAAATTAATTTTCTGGTCACATGATATATTAACTAATGACAATCCATTATACGCGGAATCGAAATATATTCGTAAACTAATTGAAAATAACAAAATAAATATTCAAAATTTCGACCTTATAATTATTCAGGACCAGGCAAGAGCGGCCGTGCTTGATTCAGTATTGAACACTCACAATATAAAGAAATTTTATCTCCCTGTTTCAGTAAAAACAGATAATAATTCACCCGGCATTGCTGCAGTTAAATCAAAAAGGGAAGTTTTTGAAACAATAAATTTGCTCCAAATCGGATTTATTTGCGAAGAAAGGTTTTCTGATAATATTTTAAATGAATACTTAAAAACAAAAACCAAAATTAATTTATCTTTCCTTGGTCATATTTCCGATAAACTTAAAGATATGACAGAAAAGGCAGACAAAAAAGTATCCCTGTACGAAATTCAATCTTCGTATACCGAAATGCGAAAAATAATTTCAAATTCAGATATCGGAATAATCGGAATCAGAACCAAAACATTAAATAATCATTTTTATTCAAAATCATGCGGACAAATGGTTGAATATTTACGTTTCGGAATACCCATTGTAATAATCGGAAATGAAGAACTGGGAGAATTTGTCGAAAATGAGAAATGCGGTGTTTCTATTGATGATTGCAACGAATTAAATAAATCTTTTGAGAAAATTATTTCAAATTATGCAGACTATTCAACAAACAGCATTAAAACTTTTAACAAATATTTTGACATAAATATATATTATTCGGATTTGCGAAATAACTATTTTAATATTAAATAAAATTCACCACTTACTTCATGAGAAAGTTTTTTTTCAGCATAATAAAATTCATTTTAAAACAAATGAAACTGGATTCTCTTCGCAAAAAAATAGTTGCTAATTACTATAGAAATATAGACTCCAAAAACGAAAAAAGAAGAATTGAAAGAAACCATAATTTAGTTGAAGAAGAGTTTGAACAATTCAGGAAACTTGAAAGCAAAACAAAAAAAAGATTTGAGTTAACCAAAAAAGATATAACCCCATATCTGGATGACAAGACATCATCCACCCCTTTTGATACTCATTATACTTATCACCCGGCTTGGGCTGCAAGAATATTAAATAAAACCAAACCCGGTTTACATATTGACATTTCTTCATCTGTCTCTTTTTGCACAATGGTATCTGCATTTATTCCTGTAAAGTTTTATGATTATAGAATTACAAAACTAAAGTTACCTGGTTTGGAATGCGGACAAGCTGATTTAACTTCATTGCCTTTTGAAAATAATTCTGTTTTATCTTTATCCTGCATGCATGTTCTTGAGCACATAGGACTTGGGAGATATGGTGATGACATGGATTATGACGGTGATTTAAAAGCCATAAATGAGTTAAAAAGAGTTTTGGCTATTAACGGCAATTTATTGCTGGTTGTTCCCGTAGGCAAGCCTATTATTCAATTTAACGGACAAAGAATATATTCATACGAACAAATACTTGAACATTTCAATGATTTGAAATTAATTGAATATTCCTTGATACCCGATAATGTGGCTGATGTTGGTATTTTAAAAAATGCATCAAATGAAATATCATCGAAACAGGAATATGGTTGCGGTTGTTTTTGGTTTAAAAAATGATTTAAGATATAATGTTGCCATTTAAAAAGTAAAAAATAAAAAAAAATATGAAAAAAATAAGAATAGGTGTTTGGTTATATGACAACTACAGCATGGAAGAAACGGGCGGCGGCTATAATTACTATTCGAAACTCATAAATAAAATCAATGAACATAAGTTTAAAGATGCAGAAATTATTTTCTTGTCAAATAAAAATCACCCTGAAAATAGAAAATTTCATGGAGTACATGAAATACAATGGAAAGCATATAAGCATAATAAAATTACTAAATTAATTAATGTTCTTGCCGGTATATTGCATATAAAAAGCCGACAGAAAGTTATATTGAACAGAATAAAAAAGAACGAACAATTATTGAAAAATGAACTGAACACTGTTGCTGATGTCATTTATTACATATTACCGGGATGCATATTTCCGAATTTTCCATACATTTATACATTATGGGATATAGGGCATTTAAGTTCTTATGCTTTTCCTGAATTATGCATGAACAGGAATTTTGAAGAGAGAAATTCACATCATGATATTTATCCCCATAAAGCTTTAATGATATTTGCAGAATCAAATGAAGGAAAAAACGATATTGCAAAATATTTGAGAATAAATGATGACAGAATAAAAGTCGTACCTATTTTTCCATCGGATGTTGTTAATGACATTATAACACCAGCACAACCTAAAGAAATTGATAAGGAATTATTTTTTATCCACTACTCCGCTCAATATTGGGCGCATAAAAATCATTTTAACCTTTTGGTTGCTTTTAAACAAATATTGGTTGCGTATCCTGATATTAAATTAGTTCTTACCGGTTCCGATAAAGGAAATAAGGATTATGTAAAGGAAATTATTCTTGAATTGGGATTAGTCAAGCAAGTCATTGACTTAGGCTTTGTTTCAACAGAAGAATTGAAATGGTTGTATCTTAAATCACAAGGATTGGTGATGCCATCTTTTTTAGGACCAACTAATATGCCTTTATTAGAAGCCGCAGAATTAGGATGTCCTGTATCATGCAGTAATATGTCGGGTAACATAGAACAGCTCGGAGAATATGGGTACTACTTTGACCCCAAAGATCCTGCGGATATTTCAAATAAAGTTTGTACAATGATCAGAGATAAACAGAACAATATAAAAAAGAAATATCAGGGTAAATTTAATATTGAGTTTACATTGAAAGCCATTGATGAAGCATTCACCGAATTACGCAACATACGATTTTGCTGGGGCGTAAAAGATGAAATATATTAATAAAACCGTCCAACTTATAGGGGGTTGAGACAATCATTTATTATTTTTGCATTAAACATATGAGATATCAGTAAATAAAAATTCGCAAAATGACGTTTGGAGAATATTCAAAATACTACGACTTATTATATAAAGATAAAGATTACAGCAGCGAGGTTGATTATATTGATGATTTAATAAATCAGAATTCCTCAATTAAAGCAACTGATATTCTTGATTTAGGCTGTGGTACGGGCAAGCATGATTTTTTCCTTTCACAAAAAGATTATAAAGTTACAGGTGTTGACTTGTCGGAAGAAATGATAAAAATAGCACAACAAAAGTACAAAAGTGAAAAGCTGAATTTTATTATCGGAGATGCCGGAAATGTAAGAGTCAATAAATTGTTTGATTGTGTTATTTCGCTTTTTCATGTTGCAAGTTATCAAACCACAAACGAAGATTTAATTAATTATTTTAAAACGGCAAATGAACACTTAAAACAAAATGGTTTGTTTATGTTTGATTTCTGGTACGGGCCGGCTGTACTGACAGACCCACCTGTAATCCGGAATAAACAACTAAACGACGCATATCTTGAAATAGAACGAATGGCAACACCAAAGCAGGATTTTATTAAAAATACGGTTAATGTTGATTATACTGTTTCGGTTAAAGATATAAAAACAAATAAAATTAAAGTTGTTAAAGAATCTCACAAAATGCGTTATTTGTTTTATCCGGAACTTGAATTACTTTTAAATATCTGCGGGTTCAAAATTATAAATAACTTTGAATGGTTAAAGAGAACCCCATTGAATTCAAACAACTGGAATGGCATATTAATTGCCGGGAAAATCTAATTACAGAACTTTAAAAAATCATGGTAAAACTAAGCATTATAACAATAAATCTTAATAACAAAACAGGTCTGCAAAAAACAATAGATAGTGTTATTAATCAAACATTTTCTGACTTTGAGTATATAATTATTGACGGAAGCTCAACAGACGGAAGTGTTGACATCATAAAACAAAATGCGAATAAATTATCATATTGGGTCAGCGAACCTGATAATGGGATTTACAATGCAATGAACAAGGGAACCAAAATTGCTAAAGGTGAATACTGCATGTATCTGAATAGCGGCGATATGCTTTATGATTTTGATGTATTAACAAAAGCGTTTTCAAAAAGCTACGATGAAGATATTTTATATGGTGATGTATTATTGGACTCCGGAAAAATGATTGTTTATCCCGAGAAGTTAAGTTTATTTTATATGATTCAGTTTTCAATAGGTCATGGTTCTTCATTTTTTAAAAGAAAACTCTTTTTGGATTTTGGTTTTTACAATGAGAAAAATAAAATTATTTCCGATATTGAATTTTTGTTTGATGCACTGGTCTTTCATCATTGTTCCTACCGTTACCTGGATGGATTAATCACCTGTATATTTGATACAAATGGAATTACTTTTAACCCCGAAAGTAAAGTTTTAAGTAAGAATGAATTTGATGTATTAATAAAAGGCAAGTATAAAATTTTTTATTCGGATTACCTTGATTATATTGAAACAAAAAAAGAATTAGTTTATCAAAAAGAAAAATATGAAATTGCTGTCTCTTCAATGGATTATAAGTTAGGCAGGGTTATTGTAAACCCTTTCCGAATGATAAAAAACCTTTTCCGGAATTTTTAAAAATATGTTATTTCAATATAAATCCCACATCGGCTTATCTGTCATTATTCTTTTAGAAATATTCTTTCTTTTATTCGTGAAAGATGAAAAAGTAAAAAAAATAAAGGAAAATCTCTTTATTTTTCTTTTCTGGGGAATATTATTGCTTTTGATTTCAAAGCTTATGATTTATCACTACAATATTATAACAAATCCATATCCCTCTGAATACAGGGAGGGTGCTCTTATTGAAACAACAAATATGCTTTTAAATGGTGAAAATCCTTATTCTATAGAAAATCAGCCACACACAAATGTTTACGGCATATTATACTCAATTGCATGTTATCCTTTTGCTAAAATATTCGGCTCAACACTTTTAATTCACAGAGCAATTTCAGGACTATTTATTTTTCTGTCTTGCTTTGTTGTATTTCTTTTTGCCAAAAGAAGAAAACTTCCGCTAATATTTACATGCCTGTTAAGTTTAATATTATATGGCACCTTACTGTATTTTATCACTCCCCTCTCCCGTCCTGACAGTTTAGGTCTTTTCATGTTTTTATTGGCTTTGTACATTCCTTATAAATACGATTACTCATATAAAAGTTTAATGATTAGCATTATTCTTGGTATTCTTGCATTTTTTACAAAATCATTTTTTTTACTTTTATTTCCGTACTTATGTTCATACATTTTTTTATTTAATTCGAAAAAGAAAGGACTCATATATCTTTTCCTTTCCACTGCTTTAACTGTACCGACAATCTTATTTCTTAATTCATTTATGGAAACTTATGTTACAAATACATTTTTCAATCATATTAATTTTTCTTCCTGGCAACCTTGTAACATTAATTATTTTTTAAAACAAATGCTGTTTTTTATTAAATCCAACTTTGGCATTTTTGTCATCGCTTTACTATCCTTGATTATCGTGATATTTGAAATGAAGAAAGAAATAAAATCATCAGTAATAAATTTTAAGCTTACGGGCTTCATTTCAAATAGAATTAATTTTAACAAACCATTATTCAAATATAATCTTCATTGTATTTTCTTTTATTTATTTTGTTCTGCCATAATTTTATCTCTCACAAATACCGGAAGACACACCGGAGCATGGATGACTTATTTTTACCAGTTATTATCACCATTTCTGGTTTTAACTGTATTGGAGATGATTAAAAAAACATATAAGCAATATGTTTTCTTTTTTGTCTTTGGTGCTTTAAACATATATTTTTTAACATACAATATCTTACCACAACATGATACTGAAAGAAACAAAAACAACTGGAAGAAAATAAATAACATTATTAAAGGAAATAACAATATATTAAATTCCCCTACAATTGCACCATTGATGCAGAAAAACAAAATAAATGTTTATGACTGCGGACAATCAGAATATTATCCCTTTAGCTATACACCAAAATTTTTCGGTTTTCTTCCTTTTTTTCATAATATTGACAAATTAACTACTGCCAGATTAAATTCATTAAATGATAACATTATTAATTCCGTTAAAAATAAAAATTTTGATTTGATAATATTTCCAAATTACTATAAAAACATTTTGCCTGATTCTTTTTTGAGTAAATATTATCATTATGATTTAACCATCAAAGTTTCAATGTACCAGACAGGGCAATCATTCGATTTGTTGATTTGGAAACCAAATTAATATACATTTTTTAATTACTTTTATACGGTATTTATAATAAAACTATGTTTTTTAAAAGTAAAATCAGGAAAATAGTTTCAAGAAAATTTGGTCTTCCCGTAAAGCATCCATCTCAAAAATTATCATTTTCTCAATCGGGAGAAGATATGATTATGAAATACATTTGTAATTGTATAAACATAGAAAAGCCATCATACATAGATATAGGAGCTTGCGATCCATTCTTGTTCAACAATACAGCTTCTTTTTATTTTTCAGGTTCCAGAGGAATAAACATTGAGCCAAATCCTGATTTGTATAAAGAGTTATGCATTCAAAGACCTGAAGATGTAAATCTAAATATCGGAATCAGCGATGAAGAGAATATTTTAGATTTTTACATATTAAGTAATAACTTATTAAATACTTTTGAATATAAATCCGCCAAAGAAATCAGTCTGGAAGCCAATGTTAAAATTGAAAGAATTGAAAAAATAAAAGTTGACACTCTTTGTAACATTATTAAAAAACACAACAATAATATTTTTCCGGACATACTGGACATTGATGCAGAAAGTTTTGAAGAAAAAATCCTGCGTTCAATTGACTTCGAAAAACAATGTCCCAAAATTATTTGCATGGAATCAATTTCCTATTCTGAAACAGGAAGAGGAGAAAAAAACTCAGATTTAATCGAATATATAAAGGGTAAAGGTTATTTATTATATGCTGACACAAACATAAATTCTATATTTGTTAAAAAAGATTTATGGATTCGTTGATATAATTACAATGAAGCAAAACAACTGAAATATTAAAATAATCACAATGCTATTTCAAATATATATTTTATAACTTAACAATAAATTTTAACAACTATGTTTTTGCATTATAAAATAGAATCAATTCTGCCGGACGACAGGGTGCTGGAGGTTGGACCGGGTGGAAGCCCTTATTTTCGTTCGGATGTTTTTCTTGAATTGAAATTTGATGATAAAAAAACTTCACTGGCACAAAGAGCATTTACGGAAGAAATTAAAACAAACAAACCTGTCTTCTATTATGAAGGCGGTAAATTTCCTTTTAAAGACAATGAATTTGATTATGTAATTTGTTCACATGTAATCGAACATGTTGACGATATAAAGTTTTTTTTATCGGAACTTACGAGAGTTGCAATAAAAGGATATATCGAGATTCCAACAATCTATTATGATTACATATATAATATACCTGAACATGTCAATCTTGTTTTTTACAAGAACAATAAATTGCTTTATTTAAAAAAAGATAAAACCGCATTAAGTGAATTCAAAGAAGTTCAAAAAGCATTTTATAAATCTCTATTTAATAATTATCGGATAAAATATATTTGCGTATTATTCTTTCAGGGATTTGAATGGCATAATGACATTGAAATAACAGAAGCTTCCGGCATAAAAGATATCGTTTTTAATGAAAATGAAATAAATGAAATGTTAAAATATAAATTCAGTGATGACCCTGAATTTGAAATTACATATAAGAAAGAAGCAAGGGGACTAAAACAGATATTACGTAAGATTCATTATAAAATAGGATTAATTATTAAATGATAATTGCAAAAATTCAAGGCGGCATAGGCAATCAAATGTTTCAGTATGCGACAGGAAAACACCTGGCGATATTGAACAACACCGAATTAAAACTTGATGTTTCTTCATTTAATGAAGATTCTCTCGGCAGGAAATACGAACTCCATAATTTTAATATTTCCAAAAGGCTTGCTTCACGTGAAGAAATCAGAAGGGTAATAAATAAAACTTTGCTTGGGAGTATTTTTTCTTTTTCAAAAAACAGTTCAATTATAAAACAACGGTTTCTTGAATATGATACAGAAGTATTAAAGAAACAAGATAAAGATATTTATTTTGACGGCTATTGGCAAAGCGAAAAGTATTTCCTTCAAATCAGAAACCACATCTTAAAAGAATTTACGTTAAAAGCCGCAAATGACTTTAATCAAAAATTCGAACATATTCTGAATAAAATAAAAGCTCTTGATTCTGTTGGAGTTCATGTTCGACGAGGCGATTACGTGAATTCACATTTCGGGCAAAGTAATTACCGCAACATTCATTCGGAGGGATATTATAACAAGGCATTTGATTTAGTTTCAGGGAAAATAAAAGATGCTGTTTTTTTTATGTTTTCCGATGATATTGAATGGTGCAAAAATGAATATAAAGAAGTAAAAGATTTGATTTTCATCGAATCCCATCAACCTCACGAAGATCTTATTCTTATGAGTTCGTGCAAACATCAGATAACAGCAAACAGTTCTTTCAGCTGGTGGGCTGCATGGTTGAATAACTACCCTCAAAAGATTATTGTCGCTCCGGACAAATGGTTTCATAACGACTGGAATACAAAAGACCTGATGCCTGCAAGTTGGACCAGAATTTAACTAATTAATGAATTTTATACGCAACCATAAATTTCGAACGATCATTACTGATGCTGTAATACTCATTATCAATATTGTATTCTCCAATATGCCACTTATATTCACTTAAAAAATAATCCGGAGCAGATATGCTTGATTTAGGTGTTTCTGCATATGTTATTTCCAACAATAATCTATTAAGTCTCTCATTGGGAGGACTAAAATATCCCTGAGCACATTCTAGCTGATATTTACGGTAATCTCCTGTTGCTTCAAATAAAATTTTCATTTCTCTGGTTAATTGAATTTTCTTGTCTTTTGAGTTTTTCAGCCAAATATCAGGAAACTTATAATTTCTTATTATTTCATTTAACCATTCAATTGTATTTTCTTTTGACCTGAATGTATAATTCCAATTATAACAATCTTGCTTTATTCTTCCGCACAAGTTTTTTATCTGTATTTGATCACTGAATTCTTTCATTTTAAACTCAGAAGTATCGTATACGAACCAACGAATTCTTTTTCTATCAAATGAATTAAGTAATTCCTTATTATGACTATGTCCATTAAACCAAATTTTAACGGAATCCCTTCTATCATTTTTAAAAACATATTCCAAAGCATTAAGATAAGAAACGCCCCAATAATCCACTTCAAATCTTTGCTGTATGTTTCTTCCTGCAATGCAATTAAAATAAGTGTATTCAAAAGGATGATACCTGTACATTTTAATTGCATTGCCGGTTAACATTATCAAAACAGCAATTATAGCAATGTAAAATATTTTTACTTTTCCTTTACATAAATTTAAAAAATAATAAATACCTGATACAGAAATAATAATAAAAGGACCATAAATAAAGTACATATGCCGCCAGCTGTCATATACATTTGATTTCTGTATAATAACTATTAATAACGGCACAAAAAACAAAAACATAAAAAGATAATCCTGCCAGTATTTTTCTTCTTTTATTTTATCTTTAACTATCTTTTTAAAAAAAAATATTATTCCTGTAAAAAAGCATAAAATATAAAACAGGGGAATAGTAATCAGCATGCTAAAAGGCAAATAAAACCAAGGCAAATCAGTTGATGAAGCGTATAGTTTTCCATTAAACAAAACCTGTGCGCAAAAATGGATATGGCTCATGGACTTGTATATGAAAATAATTTTTTTTAACGGAGAATCCCACATGTATGGAAAAAAACCTACAATGAATATCAAAAGTGTTATAAAATATGTCAATAAAGGAACAAATGAGTGCATTTTTAATTTATTCTCTTTTTTAAAATATTTCACATAAAAATAAACAGCTATTGTTGTTGCAGGTATTATAATTCCTGTAATTCTTGTGTCTATTGCTATTGCGGTTACCAATGAAAATATCACAGAATTACCTATGTTTGGTTTTTCAATAAATTTTATAAGAAAATAAATTGCAATAATGAAAAATGACAAAAATATTATGTCTTTGGGGTTGTAAAATGATTCGGCAAAGAAACGCGGTGACAACAACATCATCATACATCCCAAAACAGCAATTTTCCAGTCATCAAATCTATTTTTTAGAATTTTAAATAAAAATATCAATCCAAGGAAAAACACCAGAAAGTTACATAAATGCCTCATCAGGTATACATTTCTGATACTCTTGAATTTAAAAATAATTTCCACTGCCACTGTGAACATATCAAAAACAGGACCATGTCTCTTGTTTATAAATTTATCAAATCCTGGTTCGTCTTTAAATATGGTAATATTATCGACTTTGCCGGGAACAATTTTATTTATAACATACTTCCATGAAATCAATCCCGTTGACCTTGAGAACATTTCATCCCACGAAACCCCATAATCCTTATAAACGCTCAAGCCAAGAAGAAAAACAGAGAAGAAAAACAGTACGACAACAAAATTTCTTTTTATATACCTCATAATTTCATAAAACGACAGATAAAATAAACAAACAATAAATTTCAATCAAACAAATTATTCTTATTTATCCAAAATATTCTTGTCAATTAAATCGAAAATATTTTCATCAATAGTATTTTCAAATTTTCTTGCAAAAAGTTTGCCCGAATTTTTCAATTCATCAAAATCTTTAGTTGTATATGTTTTGGGATGGGAACTGCTTTCCTTAAAAATAATATGCCGCAAATTATCATTTATAACATTATTCTTATAATCAGAATTCATAAGACAGGTTGCTGCAAACATTTCATCAGAAAGCAACGTTTGTTTATAAAATTCAACAAGTCTTTTATTTTTATTGTAAAAACCCAATATATATTCGGCACAATCTTTTGTAATGCTCCACCACTGGCTTCCGCCGTATGGCTCAATGCCTCCGGGAAATTTACGATGTTTCGGAAAAACAGTGCTCAAAATAAAATTCATCGAATCTGTTTTCAGTGTTTTCTCTTTAATTTTTTGAGGAATTTCAAAAATGAAAATTTTTAGGTTTTTAAAAAAATCGTGCGGCATATAATGGTTATCGGGAATATAATAATATTCACCTGAAATTTTCATCCGCCTCTTTTCGATTCTCCTGACACCAAAACCCTTCCATGTTTGTTCCTCACTGTATTCGCAATTTTCATCTGGTAACATTCTCCAAAACCTCACAAACTGTTTTCCGTAATTTTCTTTAAAATATTTCTTTATATATTCATTTGACTTCAAGGGATAGTCCTGAGCACTTATAACATTCAGATAATCATAATTTATCTTTTTTTCTTTTAAAAGCTTTATGGAATCAAATACTGCTTTAACAATACCAAATTCACCCCATGCCCCATTTTCTCTTTTACAGAAATAAATATTTTTGCAACCAAAATATTTGCTTTTTATTTCATTAAACACTATATCCGAAGAGTTCTTGCAAAAATGAATTACGAAAACTGTACCTTCTGAAGAAAGACGTGATATCAACCGGAATAACTGTTCAGGCTCTTTATGCGCTAAAATTAAATATACAAGCCTCATCTGAATTATTTTCTATATACTATAAAACTGTTTTTCCAGGGACCTTCCTTCTGGTATTGACTTAGTTTTATATCAGGATTTGCTTCAAGCCATTCCCGGCATGCCCTCTGTTCGCCAAGATTAGGATTTCCTTTGAAATTATACCAATCATCAAAAATTATTACAGTACCGTCAATTAATAAAGGTGTAATATTATCGAGAACCGTTTTTGCCGATTCATACAAATCACAATCAATGTTAATAATTGAAACTTTTGTTATATTATGTTTTTCAAAAGTTTTCTTATTTACAGTTTCCTCAAACCAACCTGCCAAAGAAATAACCTTATCTTCGGGCAAACCGTTTTTTCTTACATTTTCATTAAATTCTCCTTCTGAACAGGAAAATTTACCTTTAACAAAATCTTTTGAAGTTGAATCAATATTTTTTATATCAGGAAGTCCCTGAAATGAATCAAATGCAAAAAATCGCATTTTGTTATAAATTCTGCCTCTTTCTCTGCAATCTTCCTCAGTATTCCATATATTCCTTTCCGTAGCCTGCTTAAATGCTTTCCTAACGCAATTATATGCATGTATAAACGAATCTCCCCTGAAAACACCGAATTCCAAATAATCACCTTCAATCTTATCGGAAGCAATTAACTTTGATGCTTTAAAAATTATCGAATTTTCAATGTGAACATCCCT
The DNA here is from genome assembly GCA_029004185.1 of Bacteroidales bacterium. Taxonomy (GTDB): domain Bacteria; phylum Bacteroidota; class Bacteroidia; order Bacteroidales; family JAHJDW01; genus JAQUPB01. Next base: position 17,758 of record JAQUPB010000018.1, read on the forward strand.
TATGCTTATTGCAATATTTGACAAACATTGTTTATTACTGAATTTTCCAATAATTTTCTCAATTAAACCCATATTTTCTTTTAAAATAACATTAATAATGCAAATTTAAAATAATTAAACCAATAAAATATTTAATAATATTTAATATTTTTACAAAATATATGATTAACGAAGGAATATCGGTTGCAGTTTGTTGCTATAACAGCGAAAAGCGTTTGCCTTTTACTTTAAAGCATTTGTTCAATCAGAAAGTTGATACGAATTTCAACTGGGAAATAATCATTATCAATAATAATTCATCCGACAATACGAAAGAATCTGCCATAAAGTTATATAAAGACTCAGGCTGTATTATTCCCTTTTCAGTTGTTGATGAGTTAAAGCAGGGACTAATTTTTGCAAGAGAAAAAGCTTTCGAAGTTTCAAAGTATGATTTCATATGTTTTGTTGACGATGATAATTATCTTGATAATAATTATATTAAAACAGCATTTGATATCGTGAGTAAAAACACCGAAATAGCAGTTTTGGGAGGTTTCGGCGAACCTATTGCCGAGATTGATTTTCCCGAATGGTTCGGCAAATTCAGTAATGCTTATGCCGTTGGAAAACAAAATGAAATCTCAGGCAATATAACTGAATCAAAAGGATATGTTTATGGTGCCGGCTGTGTTATAAATAAAAAATGCTGGAATCATATAAAATCAAACGGATTCAAATGCTTTACAACCGGCAGAAAAGGGAAAAGTTTTTCTTCGGGTGAAGATGTTGAAATTTGTATTGTAATGCAAATTGCAGGTTATAAAATATGGTATGATGAAAACCTTAAGTTAAAACATCTTATTCCTAAAGAACGGTTAACTACAAATTATTTAAAAAAGTTTTACAAAGGAAACGGGAAGACATATCCTTATCTCAACATTTATAAATATTACCTCAATCACGACATTCATCCTTCGGAATACCTGAAATTACCTTTATGGGTTGACAGATTTATTTTTATGCTTAAAGATTTTCCAAAATATTTTAAATTCCTGCTATTAAAAAACAGATTATCCACTGATTACTTTGATGCATTGCAATATTTTGAAGAATTAAAGTCGCTAATAAAAATAAATTTCAGATTAAATAAATACTATTCTGAAATTTTCGAATTAAAAAAGAACTTAATAAAGAAATGAAAAAAGTTCTGGTAATATCGCCTGTTCATTCGCATCCCATAAACGGAGGAAGCAGTTTCGGCGTTAATAATGTCTGCAATAATTTAAAAACAATAGGACTTGATGTTCACTTTTTATATCTGGCAAACAGGACAACAGGATTCGGAATGGAACAAGAACATATCGATGAAATGAAGAAATTCTGGAGAGAAAAATTCTTTTTCTTTGAATCCGGAAATACATCAACATACGCCCCTGCCCCGCCAAAAAACATTTATGAAAGAATACGGCAAAAAATTCTGTTTTCAATTAAATCAAATAAATTTTATACCAACAAAATTGATGATTTTTATGATAACAGAACAAATGAATTCTTAAAAGATTTACAGGCAAAAGAAAATTTTGATGTTGTTGTTGTAAATTATGTTTTTTATTCAAAAGCTCTGACAATATTCAGCAAAAATGTACTCAAAATAATTGAGACGCATGATTTATTTGCAAACAGGCATTTGATTTTCCATAAAATGGGATTACCAAACAAATGGTATTCTTTCTCTCCGGAAGAAGAAATTAAAGGATTAAAACGCGCTGATGTAATTATTGCCGTCCAACAAAGTGAAAAAAAATATTTTTCAAAAAAAATAAAAAATAAAAAAGTTATTTCAGCAGGAAGAACACTCGATATTTCGGAATTCAAGCAAAAAGAAAGAACATCAAATAAATTACTTTATATAGCTTCCGGGAACAACACAAATTTGATTTCATATAAATATTTTTATGAAAATATTTTTCCCCTTATTACTAAAAATAATTCCGACATCGAACTCCTTGTTGCAGGAGCTATATGTGGATTAATAAATAACGACAAAAACATAAAAAAACTTGGTATTGTAAATAACTTGAATGACATTTATGATTCCTGTGATGTTGTTGTTAACCCCGTTATTTCAGGTACCGGATTAAAAATAAAAACCATTGAAGCGTTGTTTCATTGCAAGCCGCTGGTTACAACTTCAGTTGGCGCTGAAGGACTTGAGGAAGGAATTAACAAAGCGTTTTTTGTTGAAGATCAACCCGAAAAATTTGCAGATAAAATCATAGAACTTTTAACAAACATTGATTTGTATAATAAAACATCAAAAGAATCAAGAAAATTTGCAATAAAATATAAAGAAAATAATCTTAATGAGCTCAGAAATTTATTTACTTAAACAAATTGTAAATATTGTTTTGTATTTTTAACATACTTTCAAAATAACAGTCATGTTCATATCGGTCATAATACCTACATACAATCGTTCGAGAACACTGTCATATACAATTGAAAGTTTAGTAAATCAAAATTATCCTGTTGAAAAATTCGAAATAATAATTTCTGACAACAACTCAACTGATAATACCAAAGATATTGTTGAAGAATGGATAAGAAAAACAGAAGTTAAAATCAAATACATTCTCGAAAAACGCCAGGGTTCTCATTATGCAAGAAACAGTGCGGCAAAATCCGCATCCGGAGATTTGCTGTATTTTACCGATGACGATACAATAGCTGATAAAAACCTATTATCTGAAATAATAAAACCATTTATTATTGATGACAAAGTAGGCACGGCAACTGGCAGAGTGTTGCCAAAATGGGAAGTTGAACCGCCTGATTGGATATTGAAACTTTGTTACAATGGATATCTTGCAATTAATGATCAGGGCGAAGGTCTTAAAATTGAAGATTATGATTTAGAGGTTTGGAGTTGCCATCAAGCTGTAAGAAAAGATGTCTTTTTTAAAAGCGGAGGATTTAATCCTGATATTCTTATTAATAAATATATAGGTGATAATGAAACCGGTTTAAATATTAAAATCAAAAAATCAGGATATAAATTCGCCTATAATGGTAAATCCATAACATATCATATAATTCCCCCGCATCGTATGACGCAGAAATATCTGAATTTCAGAATTGGCAATCAGGGAAATTGTGACAGCTTCACTGATTACAAGGAATATGCTTATAACAATTACCATTTATTTAATAAGATATTGATTTATTTAATAAAAATAATACCGCTAAGCATGCTTATATCCTTAAAAATATTTAAAAATCTTTTAAAATATTTTTTCTTTAAAACAAAACCTTTGAATAATACATGGCGTTTGGATATCGCCAACATTTATTATTATTTTCATAGAATAAAATACGATTTCGGATTAATATTGAGTGGTAAACAGAGAAAAGAAGTTTTAAAAGACAACTGGCTGGAATAACAATGTTATTAAAAATACAGAGATGAAATAAAAGAATTTTACCACTCAATAAATTTTGTTCTGTCAATTTTATTAAAGAATATTTTATGAAGAATTTTTGAAAGAAAAATAAATATTTGGGCACCATGTCCTAATAATTCCCTTTTCCCTAGAATCTTCACAAACCTGTATAATCCGATGTTTTTCTTTGTAAGCTGTGTATTCTTGCTGAAATTTTCATAATGAATAAAACACGGTTGATATTTCCATTCAAGTTGTTCAAGTTTGTACCCGAAATTTTCATTTAATGCTTTCTGAAAGTATCCGGAGCTATCCCATGAAGATGTTTTGCCATCAATAATTTCCTTATGATATAGATGTGAAACTTTACATTTAAAAGCATCTTTCTTATAAATGCAGAACCATGGGCTCCATCTCTCATTCAATGTTATGTATCTTCGCGAGTAAGTATCATAATAGTTTTCATTTAATGGATTATAATCAGTTGACATTGCAATTAAATTGGAATCGCTTTTCAGTTTATCAAACATTCTGTATATAAATTCCGGATTCAGAATTTCGAAATCAGAATCAACTGTTGCAATAAAAGGTGTGTTAATTTTTGAAAGTTCGTTATCCCAAACTACATCGTTCCTTTCAAAAGGACCCATTAAAAAATATTTTGAAGTTTCCTGAGTTGGTTTTTTATCATCGGTTTGATGTGTGTTTTCAATAATGTCAACAAAATCATAATTTCTCCATTTCGGAAAATTAATCTTTTTCATTTCTTCATCAATCCAGTTTGAATATATTAATAACCTGAAATTTATATTTTTTATTTTTCTGTAACTTTTTATAGTATAATCTGTAACTAATAAACACTTGTTAGTTACCATCATAAAAAAAGTAATTTCAGGTTCTTTCATTTTGTTTTTTTTATAGCCAGTTTTTTATTTCCTCAAAACTTTTTAACCTAAGCCATTTATCTTTATTTTCAATGTATTCGATCCAAGTAAGTTCGGTATATTTTTTGTCGAGATTTATTTTATCGGTATTTTGTCTGACTTTAATAATGCCGCAACCCCAGTCAAAGTCAGCTGTTATAATATCAAGTTCAGGTTTTTGCCTATATTGAACCAATGCTTTCCACACGTCGCCATTCCAGTTTTTAGTTCCTTTATCGGGATACGTTGCTTCTTCTTCGTTTAAGGGATGACAGTCGTGAATTATTATTGTTCCGTCATTATTTAAGCACTTTAATGAATTTTTAATGTCCCTGCAAACCTGAACGGAATAATGCAATCCATCAATGAGTATTATGTCAAACTTTTTTCTATTAAATATTTTCAACTTGTTAAGCAGAAAAAATTTATCAGAACTCATCCTGACATTTCCACCGCTATATGGGTCCACCCCTATTTTATTTTCACAAACTATATTATCAAAACATTCATTTTTATAACAGCCTATTTCAAGATAGCTTTTGTAATCATATCTTTTTATAAGGTAATTTATTAAATCAATTTTGTTCATTAATTCAAATCAGATATTATGGAAAAACACTAATCAAGATTCCTTTCTCAAAAAATAAGCATTCATTGAAGCATAAGTTATAAAATCGTAATCAAATTTTCTTAAATATTTCGTTATTTCATTATCCGCAAATTTTGTTATATTGAAATTGTGTGTTTCAATTATTATCAATTTCGGTTTGTATTTATTTAAATCAACCGATTTTAAAACGTTATAATCCATTCCCTCAACATCTATTGATAAAAAATCAATTTTTTCGTTAGTTGAAGGCATATACATTTCAAGAATTTTATTCAGGGTTGTAGTTCTGTATTTTTCAATTTTCAATAGATTCCATTTCTTTTTCCATTCCTCAGCAGTATTTTCATCAAATGTAGAAACGGCATTTCTGTCAAACTTATATAAATCCATTTCTTTTTCTTCATCTGAAACAGCAGCGCAAACCGAAACATCATATCTTCTTATCTTTTTAAAAAGCATTATCATTCTTTCATTAACGTCAATATTAATTCCCTTCCATCCCTTCAAATAAAAGTAAAATGTATTTGAAATATCAACAGGGTGGTTGCAGCCAACATCAACATAAAAACCATTCTTTTTATTATTCATCAAAGCATCAATTATCAAATCTTCTCCGGTTTGCGAATATGATGTCTTCGACCATGGATTAGCAATTTTCTTTATAAAATAAAAAAAAGCAAGTTTCGTTGCAACAACGAAGTGCAGTGATTTATAAAAATAAATTATTTGTTTAAAGAAAATCATGATTAATAAATTATTTTAATTTTTTCTTAAGAATTTTAATTAATGGTCTGTCAATTATTCCGCCCTTAAACTCAAATATTTCAATTTCCCTGTTGCTTTTCCTGTTTCGGAGTATAACTTTATTTATATTTATTGAAGTGTCAACTTTCTGGATTATTGTTTTATCTGATTTAAGATGAAAATTTGTTTGCTGTGCATCGGTATAATAATAATAGCAAACAGTGTCGTTTTTCTCATATACATTGTCAATTTTTCCTGCAATTACACTAAAGAATTTATTCTTTGACACAAAATAAATATTAAAATCATAAATTACCATTACGCTAAAATACACCATGAGCAAAACAAAAAGGAAATACCTCAGGATATTTCTCACAGAAAATATTTTATAAATCCCTATTGATAATATAATTATAATAAAAGGAACAGAAAATTGCGAATATTGAAAAGAATAAGAAAGGGTATGCCCTGAATTAACTGCTAAAATGTTAGCTAAAAGAAAACATGAAAAACCAAGAAATAAAATCAAGAATATTTTTTTCATTTCAAATGTTTTGCCGTTTCTTAAAGCAAGGAAAATAAAAGCCATAGGAATCAAAAGTATCAAAGCAAGATATCTCATTCTAAAACCCCAGTCGATCATATACCAGTGCAAATAGTCGCCAATCAGATATGTATATAACTGGTATGTATATAAAATCATTATCTTAAAACTCACAACTTTCGTCCACAGATCCAATTCTCTTGCTTCTTTAAGCCACCTATCATTCATGAGAGCCATTGTTTGAAATCCCTTGTAACCATATATAAAATACCATGTTAAAAACACAGTAATCACAATCATACCGCAAATCAAAAGATTTTTCCAAATAGTTTTATCTCTCAGATATAAGCCCGCAAATAATGCCTGAACTAAAATTATATAGAACGCCGAATAATGAGCAAAAAGCAACGCAATTGATGAAATTACATATAAATAATAATTAATTTTCTTATTTTTTTCATAAATTATTTTAACAAAATAAAATGATGAAACAAGCGAAAGTAAAGTTGCAAATCCATATGTACGCGTCAATAAACTGTACTGAATAAGCGAAGGGTGCACAATGGCAATTACAGAACTTATATAAGCAACATTTATATTAAATAATTTCCTTGCAAGCAAAAAAGTAAATAAAACAATCAAAGTACCGCAAATAACAGAAAATAACCTCGTGGCAATGTCACTGCTTCCGAATACGCACGACCAGTAATACAGAACAATGTTATACAAGAGGCAGTTCCCGGATTCACACCTCATATTATTACTGATAACATTTTTGACACTATTATTAACATATGATTTATTATCAAAAACGGAAGGAGTATTAAAAGGTATTTGACAATTCGAAGAAGTGTATGTAATCATAAACTCATCCCAATTCTTGGACTTAAAATTTACCGAAATCATTCTTAAAGCAAAAGCTATTATTAATATTGACAAAATAATTAATGTTTCTTTATTGTATTTCATGAGTCCTATTTAATATTTTTCTATTTTTCATTCGCAATACAATTATTATTCAAAAGCAAACGCACAAAATCACGGGCACGGGTCAATTCGTAACATTCAAATAAATCAGACAATATCCTTTCCGATTTTTGTATTTTATCTTTAACGGGAGTTTTAATATTTGGGTGAACCCCAAGTTCTTCAGGAATACCATCACTTGAATCCATAAATTCAATTATATGAAACAAATACATCATATACGGTTTATTTGTCTTTTTGGATATGTAATTTGTATATATTGAAGGAGCCCATAAATTAAAACAATTATAAAATGGAAGTCCTAAAACATTTGTTCTTGGAAATGGCAATTCAAGAAATTGGCGCGATTTAGTATCCGGAATCAACCAGTTATTTTCACTTGGTATATATGGATATTGCATTAATTTGTTAGTGACAGATCCGAAATCAGCATTGTTAAGCCCATTTTTAAAAAGCACACTTTGAAAAACTTTAATAAGAGGTATTAAAATTGACCAAAAGCCGGAAGAATCATATTTGAGCCCCAAATCCGCAACAATATTAATAACCTTCGAATTTATGCTGCACCCTGGAGAACGAAACCCAACCGGAGTAACACCTGTTATTTTCTCTATTATTTGATTGCAAAGTATTATCTCTTCCTTTATTTTTTCCTCAGAAAAAGTTGCCAAACCAAAAGGATGTGAATAGGTGTGATTTTCTATTTCATGACCGGATTTATAAGCTTGCAAAATAATGTTTTTAATATTCGCGCTATTTTGAAGTTCATCTCCAACTACAAAAAAAGTAGCTTTTATGTTTAGTCTGTTAAAAAAATCCAATACTCTGTTAAAAGCAGTTTCATAAAACAATTCAAGTTTATTCTGATCGAAAACCACATTATTAATCCTGTAGAAATTCATGAGTTTTATCGGAGAATCTACATCAATAGAAATTATCAGCTTCTTTTTTTCTTGGTTATTCATGGTTCTATAATAATTGTAACTTCACCAGGATCGTCTGATGGAATAATAGAGGCCGAATGTTTTTGAAAAAATCTCACTGACCTTACGTTAGATTTTAAAATCTTTCCCAATATCTTTTGTTTATTGTTTGTTTTGAAATGAGCCATAACATGCTTAGTTAGTACATTTGGGATAGTATCATTTTCAGTCGGGTCAATGCTTTTTCGAAAACCTTCCAATACCCCGCAAGACAAATATTCACCCATTTTATCACCATATTCATCTTGTAATTTTTTCGATAGCTTATTTTTTTTTATTTTTAATAAAAACTTCAAGAAAGATATCAACCTACTGGGTTTTGACATAACAGCAACACATAACAATGCAATAATTAGAATAAAATATTTCCACATTCCTTCTTTCATAAATGTAAAAGGTTTATTTGTACACGATGCGAATCCAACATATTCCTCATTCTGTTTATAAAGATAAACTTCGATCAAATTATCTTTTGTTAGTTTAGTATAATAAAACCTTGAAAGAAATAAATAGCCGAGTTTTGACAGAATGCTTTCAGGTAAAAGTCTAACATGCAAATTACTCACTGCCTTCAAGTGCTCTTTATTATCCCACTTTAAATAAATAATATTTTTATTGCTTGACTCGAGTTCCATCTTTTGGTTTTATATCATAGATACTACATATTGAATGATATTTTAGAAAAATTAATTACATTTATTACTTCTTAAGCACCTTATTCAGCGGTCTGTCAATTATTCCGCCCGTAAAATCAAATATTTCAATTTCCCTGTTACACTTCCTGTTTCGGAGTATAATTTTATTTATATTTATTGAAGTGTCAACTTTCTGGATTATTGTTTTGTTTGATTTGAGATGAAAATTTGTTTGCTGCGCATCGGTAAAATAATAATAGAAAACAGTATCATTTTTCTCATATACGTTGTCGATTTTTCCTGCAATTACATTAAAGAATTTATTCTTTGACACAAAATAAATATTAAAATCATAAATTACCATTACACTAAAATACACTATGAGCACAACAAAAAGAAAATATTTCAGAATATTTCTCACAAAAAATATTTCATAAATCCCTATTGATAAAAAAATTATCATAAAAGGAACAGAAAATTGCGAATATTGATTAGCAAAAGAAATCGTATGTCTTGTTTTAATTGCTATAATGCCAGCTACAAGAAAACACGAAAAACCGAGTAAAAAAATCAGGAATGTTTTTTTTATTTCAAATGTCTTTCTGCTTCTAAGAGCATAGAAAATAAAAACTATTGGAATTAAAAGTATCATAACAAGATATCTCATTCTATAACCCCATCCAAGCATATACCAGTGTAAATAATCACCAATTAAATAAGTATATAGTCTGTATGAATATAATATCATTATTTTTATATTTATAACTTTTGTCAAATTATTCATTTCTTTTGCTTCTTCCAGCCGCATCCTACTTCTTTGAGCTATTAACTGAAATCCCTTGTATCCATACATAAAATACCACACAAGAAAAAACATTAGTACAATTATACCACAGATTGTAAGATTTCTCCACTTATCTTTATCTCTTAAAAACAAAATAGCAAATAATGCATGAACTATAATTATGTAAATTGCTGAAAAGTGAGCAAAAAACAACACAATTATTGAAATCACATATATATAATAATTCATTCTTTTATCTTTATCATAAATTATTTTAACAAAATAAAATGATGAAATAAGCGAAAGCAGAGTTGCAAATTCATATGTTCTGGATAGCACACTGAACTGAATAAGCGAAGGATGTATAATTGCAATCGCAGAACTTATATAAGCAACATTCACATTAAATAATTTCCTTGTAAGCGAGAATGTAAATATCACAACCAAGGCACCGCAAATCACAGAAAACAATCTTGTGACAAAGTCGCTGCTTCCAAAAGCAAATGACCAGCAATAAAGAATAATGTTATACAACAGGCAGTTTCCCGATTCGTAATTAAGGTTGTTATTTATAACCCTTGCAACATTATTATCAGCATATGACTTATTATCAAAAGCGGAAGAAGAAGGAATCTGGCACTTTGAAGAAGTATAAGTAACGATATACTCATCCCAATTTTTGGGAGTATGATTTATCGAGTATATTCTAACCAAAAATGCAGCTAATAAAACCAGAATTACTATTACGGTATTCTTTTTAAAAGTCATATTTGATTTTTTAATAACTCCAGATGTTCAAAATGTTTGTGCAAATTATTAATGAAGCCGATAGGTGAAATATATTCTTCATACAATTTCCTTATATTCAACTGAAGATTTAATAATCCCTCATCTGAAATACTATTATGAAAATCCAGAAGTATTTTATCAATTTTATTTATTTCATTTTCCTCAACCCAAACAACATACTTTTTCCAGTCAATGCAAAAATCATAAGGTAACACACAATCAGTATTAATAAAAACTGGTATTCTTCCGCAAATAATGGTTTCATAAAAACGATAAGAATAATTCCCACCTCCCCTTGTGCATAACACATAATTATTATTTATAATATTGTCAATAAATAGTTTTTTATTCTGGGACATTGTAAATTTTTTATCGCCAAACATGCTGGTTATGGTTATGTCAGAATTTATTTTTTTATTATTTTTCAAAACCTTTAATGCATCTGCCCTGAATTTATAACCGTCGTAGTACCATTTCTCGCGCAATATGGATTTTTTTGAAATTTTATAGGAAATTCTATTTGTGTTTTTTATCATATCGTTTTTTATTATCTCAAATGTATCAATCGGCTGGGAACAACCTCGGAAACCTATTTTCGGCTTTTCTTCTTTTTTGCTTAAAAAATAATTATTCTTAAAATTTATAACCTTTATGTCTTCTCTCCACGATGGCATTGCGAAATTTATTGAACTTCCAACTCTTTGTTGTGACTTATTTAGGGATGTTCTGAAAACAATTGAATTATCAATGCCTAAGTCTTTATCATCGTCATCATAATAAAACGCAATTATTTTTTTATTCTTTTCCTTTGCAAGGTTAATAAGGGGTTTCGATTTTTCAACCAGATTTAAAGCTTTTATCCATTCCCAGTTTATGGGCAAAACAAAAAAGTCGGCAGAATTGGATTCATCAACCAATTCATATCCGAAGTCTGGTTGAGAAGGGAAGTTATTTTTATTGTTATTAAAAAGAATTGCCGTAAAAATAAATGATAAATTCTCAATATTATTTTTTGCAATATTAAAATCTGTATATAGCTTGATTTTTTTCATATAAAAAGGGCATACAAATTATTTTCCTGAATTCCTTTTACAAATATAAGTTTTATTATTTATGCTTTATTATCAGGAATATCATATTTTCCTATGAAAGAATTAAAGTATTTGATTTTTCTGATAAGAAATATCATAAAATAAACAGCACCCATCGCAGCGAAAGGATAGAACGGCATAAAATAACGGGCTTCACAATATCTGAAAATGATCGGGTATAACACTATTAAAAATAATGGAGTCAACAAAAAAATAAAATATTTTCGTTTTTTGATAGTAAGCATAATCAATCCCGCTATTCCAAATAATAAAGCGATGTAATACAAAAGAGATTGAAATAATTTTATGTAAAACTGATAAGGTTTATAAAAACTGAATCTTTTACTTATCGGCAGGTAATAAGAACCGCTATGTATAGTATAATGTTTAATAAGCCGCAAATACGACAAAAAATAATACTGAAAAGGTTTTTCGCTGATAAAAGCCCGTTTATGCTGTTTGAATCTATCAAGCACGACCCTTTCAAGTGAGTCGTTGTGATTTTTTTCCAGCTGCCATAATAAATCACGTGTTTTTTCTATATCTTTTTTAGTGCAGGAACTACTTTCAACAAAATCGGGAAGAACATACTCGTTTTTGAAAACCCATGGCCAAAAATAATTTCCAGCAGTTTTTTTATCCCAGCTTATGAAACTTTCTCCCCATGCCTGAATAAGATATCTGCATTCTAAGTCAGCTTTTGTTTGTTTATAACCAGCATACTTATTTTCGAAAAATAAAATAGGTTTTTTTAAAAGTATGTAATTTCGTATCGTCCATGGAACAATTAAAATCAAAAAAGGAACCGATGCAATAAAAGTTTTCTTTATTAAAACTTTTACCAAATTAAAAAAAGACAGTTTGCGGTAATACAATATTAAATCAAGTACAATAAACAAATAGGCTAAAATATACGGAGGCTTCATTGAAACAATGTATCCCAGAAAAAATGAAGAAGCTATAAGATATTTTATTTTTCTGTCTTCTTCAATGTATTTATAATAAAAGTATACGGCAAAAATAATGAACGAAACTGTCATACTGCTTGTCAACAAGTAAAAACTATAAATTGTCACATAAAAACTGGATAACATAAATATAACGTATGCCCAGAATAGCAGTATATTCCGGAAGAGCCCCAGAATCATTTTAGAAAGAACAAAAATAGCCAGGCTTTCAAGCAACACCTGAAGGACTACAACTGCACTTGAAGCATTTTCTGGTGAAAAAAAGAGCCTAAAAAAAAGAAAAAATAAACCATAAAAAGGGGTTCTTCCGGCATAAACTTTTCTTTCGCCGTTCCACCAGTAATAAGATTTTTTTTGAAGATAATTTTCTACCGGTTCAATATATGATGAGGCATCTCCGGAATAAGATGCAATGCCATGCATTGTATGTGGTGCTTGCTTTTTTGTAAGAGAAACCAACCAAAGCACAGTTAATAATTTTACCAGAAAAATCATTAAAATAATTGCTATGCTCTTTTTAAAAGAAATATTTATGCTTATTGCTTGTTTGTTCATCAATACAAATAAAAAAATAATTCCCTGAAATTAATTTACAAAAGTAATGATTTTTTATAAATTTGCATTAAAGCGGAAGTAGTTCAGCGGTAGAATATCGGCTTCCCAAGCCGAGGGTCGCGGGTTCGAATCCCGTTTTCCGCTCATTTTTTTTATTTGCTTTTTTTTTCTTTCGGAAAACAATTTCCGGCACTGAAACCCAAACCGATTTTTTCGCCCAGATTCCAATACTCGCGAACAGTTGAACAATAAACAAGCGGGTTGATTTTTTTAACGTCAATTTTGTTTTTAGTGAATTTATCCGAATCAACGTGCGTTTCGAGAATTTCACCGAAAATTATCGCTCTTTCACCAAGTTCCATTTCCTTAATAACTTTGCATTCCATATTCAGCGGACATTCTTTTATATGGGGTACATCTACATTTAAACTTTTTAAAGCCGTAAAATTCACATCCCTGAACTTATTAGTATCTTTTCCGGAAACTATTCCGCAATAGTCAACCTCTTTGTATTTATCAGCCGGAGGAATATTAACCGTAAATACCGGATTTTTTCTTATTAACTGCAATGAATGCCTCTTGTTTAACAACGAAAAGGCAATTGTAGGCGGATTGCCGCTTACAATACATATCCAGCCAATAGTAATTATATTCGGATTTTTTGCAGTACCTGTTACAACCAAAGCAGACGGCATGGGAAAAAATGTGGTCGAAGCTCCTATTTGTTTTTTCATAAATAATATCGTTTTTGTTACTTTTTTATATTAATATAATTATTGTCAGATTTTTAAAATATGAAACAATAATATTAAAATAAATTTCCGTGAAAAACAAATATATTTTTCCAAACCAAAATCTTCAGGGTTACAGCAAACTTATTTTTTTGCTTGAATAAATATACTTTGTTGCAAAAAACTCATTAATTGTGCTATATATTGTTTTTTTTGAATATTTTATTTATTTTTGTAACCATAGTAATATTATATATTAATTAATTTACTTAATCACTATTAAATAATTAATTATGTTTAATTGATGCAACTTTTATGCATTTATAAGTGTCTTAGTGTTAAATTTATTCATTTAAAGCCACAATTAACCGATGTTAATATTTAATACAAATTAATTTTTTTA
>JAQUPB010000019.1 GCA_029004185.1 Bacteroidales bacterium
CGTTATGTTAAATAAATCCTATTGCAACATATCCTTTTTGTCTGAAAGGCTGATGGTCGTCACCTCTTCCGACTCTGTCCTCAAGAATCTGCATTTCAATTTCCATTTTCGGGTTTATGAGCGGATTTATTACTTCAATTTGTTGAAGTTTTGTATAACGTGCAAGTTGTTTGAAAGGAGATACTTGATTTGAGTCGTTAGCAGTTGAAAACGAAAAAACTCTAAGTGTTGTGCTGTCAATGCTTCCTGGGGGAGAACATCCGGGAGGAGATGCAGTTTGTCCGCAAATTGTTCCGCTTACAATGTCATCGTTAATGCACGCCAGTATTTTCATTCCTTTATTATAACAATAATTTGCCATTGCTTTTGCTCCGTATAATCCCTGTTCTTCTCCTGTCAATTCAGCAAAAACAATAGTATGATTATAAGCATATTTGCTCATTACCCTTGCAAGTTCAAGAGTCATAACAGTTCCCGAGCCATTATCATCTATACCCGGAGCAGCACAACCTGTATCAGTATTACTTTCACATCTCGAATCAAAATGTGAAAGCATTATTATAAAACTTTTATCGGTTGTATCCAGGCCGGGAAGAACCGCAAAAACATTCCGATGCTTTGTTTTTCCGCTTATTGTTGCATCAAAATCGAGATAAGAAACAACAAGTCTGTTTTCGTTTTTGGCACTTGTTTTTTGAAATTCGCCGGAGAGCCATCTTCTCACAGCACCTATGCCATTTGTGCTTGCAATTGTGTCGGAACCCGTATTACGGTTTTTATACGATTGGAGTTTTAACAGATTTTTAAACAACGTGTCTTTCGATATTCTGAAAATTATTCCCTGAATAATAGAATCGGGATTATTGATAATCACCGAAGGAGTATAATTTGCAGGGTTATAGTTTCCCAATAGTATCTGTTCTGCTATGGGATTAGACACTTTCATGTTTGTCTGGGCAAAAGAAATATATCCCGAAATAAAAAACAATAATGCGGCAAGAATAAAGGTTTTTCTCATAATTGAGTTATTTAAGAAAGTCAAATTTATAAAATTTTTAATAAGTTTAAAAGAAAAGCAAAAAGTTAATTTTGAAGTAAATATTTCATAATTTTGGGAATGGTAATTATTTGCATTAACGATAAACAAAAGCACGTTTGCGAAATAATAACAATCTAAAACAACAAATATGACAGAAGCTCTAAACAACAAAAGCAAAGGTAAATTGTTCATCAGGGCAATGATAACCTATATTTTTGCTATAATTTTTGTCGGGTTAATACTGTTTTTACCTGCAGGTACTTTTAAATACTGGAATGCCTGGCTTTATCTTGGGACAATGTTTATTCCCATGTTTTTTGCATTAATATATCTGATAATAAAAGATCCTGATTTATTAGATAAACGAATGAAAACAAAAGAAAAGGAAAAAACTCAGAAAATATATCTGGCTTCATCTTTTCCGGCTTTTATGATACCTCTCATTTTTTCGGGCCTTGATTTCAGATTCGGCTGGTCCCCCGTACCTGAGTTAATTGCATATATTTCTGCATTTATAATGTTATGCGGATATGTAATGTTCTTCATGGTAATGAAACAAAACAGTTATGCTTCGCGGGTGATAGAAATTCAGGAAGAGCAAAAATTAATTGACACCGGATTGTATTCGGTTGTGCGTCATCCGATGTATACGGCAGCTACGCTTCTTTTCTTTTTCGCTCCATTGGTTTTAGGTTCATTTTATGGACTTATTTCATCATTATTTATTCCTTTTCTTTTAGTCATAAGAATAAAAAATGAGGAAAAAGTATTGTTAAATGGTTTGAAGGGTTATGATTTATTCATGAAAAAAGTAAAATACAGGATGATTCCTTTTGTCTGGTAAAAATGTTCAGCTGTTTTTCTTGAAACTCACAAAAATAGCTGCACCTATAATTAATATTCCGCCTGTTATTGTTCTCAAAGCGGGAATTTCGTTCAACAGAAAAACTGCAAATAAAATTCCGTAAACAGGTTCCAGGGCGCTTGTAATACTTGCGGTCTGTACTTTTATACTTTTCATACTGTTAATAAACAAAGTATGAGCAGCGGCAGTAAAAACCAATCCCAGCAGTGCAAGCAATAAAATATCATTAAACAAAAAAACCGGTTTAATAATAAAAAGAAAAGGCAGTAAAACCGCTGTTGCCGTTAAATCCTGATAAAATGAAACGACAATGCTTGAATAATCTTTCACATACTTGCGGTTGAGAAGCGATAGTACAGCAAATGTAAATCCTGATATAATTCCCCATATCACCCCCTTAAAGGAATTGTTGTTTATATCAAATGAAGGAACGATTAAATAAATCCCCAACAATACCGTTAGGGCCATTAAAATATTAACAACTCTGATTTTTTCCTTAAAAAAATACGGCTCCATAAAAGTTATAAACAAAGGAAAGGTTGAATAAGTAAGTAAACCTATTGCCACGCTGGAAACCTGGACTGATTTAAAAAAAGTTGTCCAGTGAACTGCGAGAATTACACCCATTAGAATTAAATAGAAATAATCTCTTTTACTTTTAAGTTTAATACTTTGTTTATAATAAAGCAGAATCAGAAACAGCGATATTGAAGCAAATAATACCCTTCCCAAAACAATTATGATTGCCGGTTGATTAAGCCATTTACCGAAAAGTCCCGCAAAACCGAAACATAAAACTGCCAGGTGAAGCTGAAGGATATGTTTATTAATAGTTTTCAAACAAAATCATTTAATATTTATAACAAATTTATAGTTTTTATACATATGACAAAACTGTATATGAATAGATCTGGGAAATTAAAATTATATTTGCCTTGTATAAATAAATTGGAAAAGACCAATAAAAATGGCTGAAGAAATTAATTATACATTTAGGGATATCAACAGTTGTGAAATGTGTGGAGCAGGTTTGCTTAAATTAAAAGTATTGGGAAAACGGCTCAACAAATCACAAGGCATAAATCCGAAAAGAAAGACAGGGATTTTTTCAACTATTGTTAAATGTTCCGACTGCGGTCTGATTTTTTCCAATCCGCAGCCCGTTCCTCAAAACATTTCAGATCATTACAATATTTCTCCGGATAATTACTGGAAAGAAGAACAATTAAAACAAAATGACAATTTCTTTTTAGGGTTTATAAGTTGGCTTAAAAATTTAATTGTTATTAAGGATGGCATAAAAGCTTTGGATGTGGGAGCAGGACTCGGAACATTTATGGAATGTTTGCAAAAAGAAAATATTGATGCTTACGGGATGGAGCCTTCAGAATTCTTTTTCAAAACCATTATTGAAAGAAAAGAAATTAGTCGCGATAAAATAAAAAATGTTTCTATTGAAAATGCTGAATATCCCGAAAATTATTTTGATTTTATTTGTTTCGGAGCTGTTCTTGAACATCTTTATAACCCTGCCGATGCGATAAATAAAGCTATGAAATGGTTAAAACCCAATGGGGTAATTTTTATTGAAGTTCCCAATGCTGATTGGTTAACAAGTAAACTTATTAATTTTTATTATAAAATTACTTCACCCGGTTATGTCTGTAACCTGAGTCCCATGCATAATCCATATCATTTATATGAATTCACATTAACTTCATTTCAAAAATTTTGTTCAAGATACGGTTACGAAATAGCTGACCATGATTATGATGTTTGTAAAACTTTTTTGCCTAAATATTTCGATTTCATATTAAAACCATATATGAAATTAACAAAAAAAGGAATGATAATGGAGGTGTGGTTAAGAAAAAAATAAAATATCTTTGTCTTATTATAAATAAAACTAATTCATAAAAATGTCATTATTTACACCCGGGCGCCGTTGGCAGCCACCATTTTATCCGTTTAGAAAAGAAACTGCAGGAAGAAGACTTCTTGCATTTACCGAAAGAAAAATAAAAGGACCTCTTTTCGGATGTCGCATGTGCGGAAATTGTTTGTTGCAGGAAACTGCATTAATATGCTCTATGGAATGCCCGAAAGGAATGAGAAATGGTCCTTGCGGCGGTTCTTCCGTAAAAAATTGTTATGTCGATGAAACGCGTCCCTGTATATGGTATAAAATTTATGAAAAGTCATTCAGATTAAAACGGGAAGAAAAATTGCTGGAAGTTCTTCCTCCTTTGGATTGGGAAAAAGTTGGAACGGAAACGTGGGGTGAAGTATTCTTAAAAATCAGGCAATTTGGTTTTGGCAAGTTTATTTCATCTGTATATTTTTCAAAAGATATTGAAAAGAAAAAAAATGCCTGGGATGCTGTTTTCAGGACTATCCGTCAGCCTGAATGGTGGAAAGGCGACTCGGAATATCATGCACCAAAATATGATGAACCAGCTTCAGAATTAGAAAGAAAATTAAAAGAAGGAAAGTTTGTTGTTACTTCGGAAGTTACTCCTCCAATAAGCATTTCCACAAATAAACTTACTAAAGAAATTCAGCTTTTAAAACCTTTTGTTTCGGCAGTAAATTTTACTGATTCTTCATCGGCAACACCAAGCATGTCGAGTGTTGCATGTTGTAAAATTGCCATTGACTGCGGTGCTGAACCGGTACTACAAATTGCTGCAAGAGATGCAACAAGAAGTTCTTTTCAGTCGCTTGCAATTGGTGCAAATGCTCTGGGTGTAAAAAATATTTTATGCTTGACCGGCGACAGCGCAAAACAAGGCGCAACACCGAAAGGCAGTATGAATATTGTAGATCTGGATTCGGTTCAGATGCTCTGGATACTCAGAAGAATGCGAGATGAAGGAATTTACCTGCACGGAAAACAAATTAAATTTCCGCCAAAATTCTTTTTGGGAGCGGCGGCATCGCCATTTGCTTCCGAGCCGAAATTTCAGGCAATACGCGAGCAGAAAAAAATTGATGCGGGCGCACAGTTTTTTCAAACAAATCTTATCTACGATCCCGATGGACTTGAAACATGGATAAATGAATTAACAAAAAGAGGAATAAGAAACAAAGTTTATATTCTTGCCGGAATAACTCCTTTGAGGAGCTTTAAAATGGCAATGTATCTTCACAATAATGTTCCCGGAGTTACAATTCCCGAAAAATATCTGAAACGAATGGAAAATGCAGGCGACAAAGCCGAAGAAGAAGGTGTAAAAATTGCTGTTGAGCTTATAAAGGAAATAAAATCAAGAAATATTGTTAACGGTATTCATATGATGGCAATTGGATGGGAAGTAATGGTGCCGAGAATTTTGACTGAAGCTGGATTATCAATGAATAATTAATAAATTTAAATGACACACCTCCTAACCTCCTCTCAAGAGGAGGAATTTGGACAGTGCTTTAATAATTTTAGAAACATAAAAAGCGAGGCAAGTGCGTTAGATTCCCCTCTCAGAGAGGCGAAAACAAGGGGTGTGTCTAAAAAATTAAAATTAAAAAAATTTAACATGAAAAAGCTTATCATAATTCCATTTCTCGCATTTTGTTATACTTCATTTGCAGTGAACATAACAAATTTCCAATTCACAAAATCAACCTACGAAAAGTTTGAAAAGGCTGAAGCTACATTTAAACTCAGCATAAATTATTCAAATCCTTACAATCCTGATAAAGTAACAGCTGATGCTATTATTACTACTCCAAGTAGTGCAATATTAACAGTACCATGTTTTTATTTTGTTCCCGTAAAAATAACCACAAATTACGGAGGAAACGAAGACCCGGCAAAGGCAACGTGGATGATGCGTTTTGCCCCGATGGAAACAGGAACTTATTCGGTGCAAATTAAAGTAGCTGACACAACAGGGGGAACCTATTATTCATCAACACTAAACATAAATGTGATTGCGGGAAACAGAAAAGGATTCGTAAAAATTGATAATAACAACAAACAATTTTTGCGGTTTGATAATGGTGCTCCTTATTATCCCGTTGGTTTTAATCTTTGCTGGAACGATGGCAGCGGAGCCGATTCCTATAATGCATACATGACAAAAATGGGAAACAATAAAGTTACATGGATGCGATACTGGCTTTGTGATTTTTTACGGCAGGCGCTGGAATGGTCGCCAACACACTGGTCGGGATGGTATAAAGGATTGGGAAAATATTGTCAGAAAACTGCCGCCTTGCTCGATTCGACTTTAAATCTATGCGAAGCAAAAGGAATTTATATGCAACTTGTAATGCAGCACCACGGGCAGTTTTCAACAACTGTTAATGCCGAGTGGAATGATAATCCTTATAAAACCTCAAACGGTGGTTTTTTAACAAATGCAGGAGATTTTTTTACAAACGCACAGGCAAAACTTCAGACAAAAAAACAATACAGATATATAGTAGCTCGTTGGGGTTATTCAACGAATATATTATGTTGGGAATTTTTTAATGAAGTGAACTTAACCGACGGAACGGGACCTAATATTGCCGGCTGGCATAAAGAAATGAATAACTATGTAAAATCTCTGGACGTTCATCAACACATAACAACTACGAGCATTACAGGTGATGACGCGATGTTAGAACAAATTGATGACAGCACCACTCTTACCCAACTTCAATATCACGTTTACCAGGATTACCTTGAAAAAGCTCTTCATCTCAGTTCCGAAAGAGTTTTCAGCAAGATTTCAAAGCCTGTTATGTGCGGTGAATTTGGAACCAATGTAAGTTACGACAACTGTCTTCACCCCGACAGCTGGGGCGATCATATAAGAAAGGCAGAATGGATTGGAATGATGACCGAAGCACCAAATTTATTCTGGTATTGGGACACTTATATTGAATGTAAAAATTTGTATTCAACTTATAAAATACTTGGAGATTTTTTAAACGGAGTTGATATTGTTCAGGAAATGCAAGGCAATTACCAGAGTTTTAAATATTCAAATGCAGTGATGTCTCCAACAACTCTTACTGCAGTGGGTGGATTGGGATGGGTGCCATCAATGCAGGACTCTTTTGTTGTTGACGCACAAGGCAATTTTCCGGGAATAGAAAACTTATCAACTTTTATTCATGGCACTGCTCATGCAAGCATGGGACGTAAATCCATATTTACATTAACCTTTTCAGCCAACGGTACCGCATATCTTGATGCCTCGGGAACTTATTCCTCTCCTCAAACAATACAGGTTTATATTGACGGTAACTTAACTACAACTTACACTGTTCCGCAAACAGGAGGAACATTTTCAGTTCCTGTTTCTGCGGGCACTCATAAAATAAAATATTATAATACCGGAACCGATTGGGTAAATGTGAGCAGTTACAGATTTTATCCGGTTGCAATTCCATCAACCATTACATACGGATATAGCAAAAATAAAAATGCATATGGTTATATTTACGACCAGACTTATGGTCAATGGGCTGATTCTTCAGCTGTTTCGAGCATATCGGGAATAATTCTTAAAATAGGTCCTTTGGATGCGGGAAATTACAAAGTTGATTTTGTAAATCCGCAAACAGGTGTTTCAAATACTTCGCCATCTGTTTATACTGCTTCAAACGATACAATAACGGTAGCTTTGCCAGATTTTAAAAAAGATTTGGCTTTTAAAGTTTATGATGAAGGTGCTGTTGGAATAAAAAATTTAATTTATCAGAATAATAATATAAAAGTATTTCCTAACCCCGCAAATACACAGATAACAATAGAGCTCCCGCAAGTAACAAAACAAAGTACCATTATTATTTATAACATAAACGGACAAGAATTAATAAAGGCAAAAGGCATAAGGTATAAGGCAAAAGTGGATATTAGTAATTTCCCAAGTGGAATTTATTTTATAAAAGTTGTGAATGAAAATGGAGTTAGGGTAGGGAAGTTTGTGAAAACCTCCCCTTAATCCCCTCCTTAAAAAAGGAAGGGGAAGCTGACACACAAGCTACTTCTCTGCTTATAATTAGCGAAGCAAGTGTGTAAGAATCTCCTCTTGAGAGGAGACACAGAGGTGTGTCTTTAAATTAAAAAAATCAATAATATCCTACCGCCACATATCCAACCCAATGCCGAAGTTTTGCGGGAGCTGTTACTCCCATTCCAATATCTTTAACTGTAATCTGCGTATGGTCGATGCTTGTTGAATAATCCAAAAGTTTTCCTGAAGGCATTTCTGTATTTAATAATTTACATAAATAAAATGAAGTCAGCAGGCCCATTGGTATCGAATACCTGCCGCACCATGTCCATTTATAATCAACATAATTTTCTTTTGAAACTGTGTATTCAGTAAATTTTTTAATTTTTAAAAGGTCAATTTTTCCGGTAAGACATTCGTTTATTATTTCATGTTCGTGTTCGATTGCTTTTCTATAACCTGCTGTATCAACTCCGAAAACATCGCAGTTTTTACCACCCCAGTCTTCATCGCCATAATGAACTGCATCACTGGATATGACAATTGCAATATCTTTTCCCCATTGGAGTTTAAAAGTATTCATTGCATTGTAAATGGATTTTGCCAGAGATTTTGCAATCACGTTCGCCGTGTCATAAGGCATATAAGGCACCTGTATCGGAATTATTTCAATATTTTTGTTAAAATACTGCAGAAAAGGTACTTCTGCTTCAATAGAATGTTCCAGTTTGTGTAAGCTGTCACTCACCACATAATAATTTTGTGGAAGTCCTGCCATAATTTGCTGACGTAAATCAGAAACTTTTATTTTACCGTAAGGTTCTTTCCAGTAATTAAAATTTTCGAATATTATTTTGTTTTCAATAATCGGTTTATTTGTAATTTTTGATTTTGCTTTATGTGCAACGCCTATGATAATAATTGTTTTTGCTTTTATTTTTGATAATGCAAGCATATACATATATCCCGCATATGCATAATCATCATGAGGAGAAATTACGGTTTTGAAAATGCTTTCCTGTGAAACATTTAAATTTCTGTTCGGATTTATTTTCGTACCGAACATTTTATTTATTCTTGCAACAACAGAATCCATCTGCCAATTGTATTGAGCAAAGCCAACGGTGTCAACATGAGTGCGTATATTTCCTTCCTGAGCGGATGAATTTTTTGCAAAGGCCAGAAGTAAAAATAATATTATGGATTTATTAATAAAACGCAAGATTTAATTTTTAATCTTTGTTTTCAATTACCTGAAAATCTTTTTTATCAAATTCCGGAGTAATTCTCACTCCGTTATATTTAATTTCCACTCCATTTTCATAAGTTATTTTAATGACAATGGTTCCATCTTCATAGTATTTCACCCATTCGCCGTCTTTTTTTCCCATAATGAATTTTCCTCTTTCCATTATTTTTCCGTTATCATAATAATAAAAATGTTCTCCGTTAGGATAGCCATCAACGAAATTGCCTGTGAATGCCGTTGTTCCATTACTTTTAAATGTACCTTTCCATTCACCGAATTTTAATCCTTCTTTATAGTTGCCTGTTTCAATATAATCACCTATATCATAACTCCATTTTCCTTCTTTTTTCCCGTTGCTGTAATTTCCTTCAACTATTACTTTTCCCGAATCGTTGTATTCTTTCATTAATCCTTCTGCTTTGCCGTCTTCAAAAATTTCTTCTCTCAATATGTTTCCGCTCGGATAATACCAATACCATTTACCTTTTGGTTTTCCACCCCGCAGGTATTCTCCGGTTTGTTCTGTTTTTCCGTTTTTGAAATAAAATTTCCATATACCGGACTTTTTACCCATATCATATTCGCCTTCGCCTTTTTTTTCACCTGTTTCATAATATTCATACCAGAATCCCTGTTTTAATCCGTTTTCGGGAACAATACCGACTCCGATTACTTTTCCGTCTTTATAAATTTTTGAATCTGTAACTTTACCGTCTTCGGAATATTCGCGGCTTATGCCTTCGGGAATATTATATCTGTATGTAATCATTTTCTTTACCTGTCCGTTTGCATAATATTCTTTTTTAATTTCTGTTTTCGCTACTTCTGAAACATTAATCAACAAACTGTCGTTTTGATATTTTTCTATTTTCAATAAATTTCCGTTTTCTGCAAATTCTTTATATATCCCGTTTTTCAAATCATTTAAATAAAAACATTCTATTTTAATATTGCCGTTATCATAATAAAACTGCCATTTACCTGTTTTCAGTCCCTTATCGTCTTTTCTGTTAATTTCTTCCTGACTTATAATAAATCCTCCGCTGTATTCCGTTATGGTGATTACATTTCCCGACTCATCAAATTCTCTCGAAATCCCATTTTCAATGCCATCAATAAAATTTATTGTCTTTATAAGATGTTGGTTTTTATAATAATTTGCAACACCGTTTTTCTTGTCGTTTACATAATTTTCTTCTGTTTTCTGATTTTCAAAATACGTTGTTTTGAATCCGTTTTTCTTTCCATCCTTGTAATTAAGGCTTAATGATATGTTTCCTTTCTCGTCATAAAATTTCCAGAGACTATCAAGCAGGAAATTTTTTCTGTTTCCTTCTGATTTAATGATACCGGTTTCATAATATGTTTTCCAGTAACCATCGGGTTGCCCCTTAAACAAATATCCTTCACTTGATTTTTTACCACTCGGATAATAAAATATTTTTACTCCGTTTGTATCGTTCTGGGCAGTAGTTACCAAAACTTTTAATATAAATATTAACAAGACTGTTTTTTTCATTTACCTGATATCTGAAACATTCTGAGAATCGGTTTTTCTGCTTTAATTCTTAATTCTTCCTGAATTTTAATTTCGGGTTCTTCATTTTTTAAGCAGAGGTATAATTTTTCAAGCGTATTTAATTTCATAAATTTACATTCGCCACATGCACATTCACTGTCATCAATCGGTGCACCAATAAATATTTTATCAGGCGATTCTTTTTTCATCTGGTGAATAATTCCCGTTTCTGTTGCTACTATAAACTTTTTACTTTCATTTTTTATTGTGTAATTTAATAAAGAAGTCGTGGAGCCAATAAAGTCAGCTATTTTTAAAACAGGTTCTTTACATTCCGGATGAGCTATTAATTTAGCGTCAGGATTTTCAATCTTTAGTTTTATTATTTTTTCTATTGAATAAACTTCATGAACCATGCAGGAACCTTCCCAAAGCACCATGTTCCTTCCTGTAACACTATTTACATATGCACCAAGATTTTTATCCGGCGCAAAAACAATTTTTTCATCTTTCGGAAAACTTTCTGCTATTAAAACAGCATTTGATGAAGTACATATTACGTCTGATAAAGCCTTAATTTCAGTACTTGAATTTATATAACTTATTACTTTATATCCAGTATATCTATTTAAAAACTTTATAAAATCTTCTTTTTTGCACATATCGGACAACGAACATCCTGCTTCTTTATCGGGTATTAGAACTTTTTTAAAAGGATTTAAAATTTTTGCAACCTCAGCCATAAAGTTCACTCCTGCAAAAACAATTATGTCTGCATTTGTTTTTGCAGCTTGTTGTGATAAAGTCAGGCTGTCTCCCAAAAAATCAGCTATATCCTGTATTTCCGGTTCCTGATAATAATGCGCCAAAATTACTGCATTTTTTTCTTTCTTCAATCTTTTAATTTCGTCAATCATAAAAGTTATTAAGGAACATTAATATTCTTGTTTTATATTTTTAAAAATAATATTACAATAATAATGCTTGTTAGTTTGTTTGAAAATAAGAGTTAAAAAATTTGTTTTTGATTTTTATCAATAATTAATAACAAAATATACATTTTATAAACAATCAGAAGTATTGAATTAACTGATAAATCAATATTTATTAACATTCTGTTTATATAAAATTTGTTGATAAATAAAACATAAAATTATAAATTTAATGTTAATAAACCAATGAAAAATTTGATGTAAAAAATGATAAGATTAATTTGTTTGCTTTGTTTTTTTATTAAGAGAAAAAAATAACTGTTAATAAGTAAATAGTTTTGAGATGTTATCAACTTAAAATAACATATAAAATGATAAAATGTTGATAAGTGTAAAAAACCACTGTTATCAATGAATAGCTAAGTTAATTCAACATCGAATTTTTCGTGCCACGGCAAACCATATTTATTAAGGGCTTCTAAAAAAGGATCAGGATCAAAGTTTTCGGTGTTTAAAACACCCTTGCCCTGCCATTTTCCGGTAAGGTACATCATAGCTCCTGTCATTGCGGGAACACCGGTGGTATAGGAAATTCCCTGCGATTTGGTTTCCTTGTAGCATTCTGCATGATTGCAGTTGTTATAAATGAAATATTTTTTTTCTTTTCCGTCTTTTATTCCCTTAATAATACATCCAATGGAAGTCTGACCTGTATAATTTTTGCCGAGAGAGGAAGGTTCGGGCAGAACGGCTTTGAGAAACTGCAGGGGAACAATTTCCATGCCGTTGTAAATAACCGGTTTTATACTTGTCATTCCTACGTTTTCCAGAACATGAAGATGAGTAATATAATTCTGCGAAAATGTCATCCAGAAACGGGCTCTTTTCAGGGAAGGGAAGTTCCTTACAATTGATTCCAGTTCTTCGTGATATAAAAGGTAAGATTCTTTGGGGCCTACTTCCGGATAATCAATAGGTCTGTGAATTTCGAGAGGTTCGGTTTCAATCCATTTGTTGTTTTCCCAGTATTTGCCGCGTTGAGTAATTTCCCTGATATTTATTTCGGGATTAAAGTTTGTTGCAAAAGATTTTCCGTGATCACCGGCATTGCAGTCAACAATGTCGAGATAATGAAGTTCGTCGAAATGATGTTTTTTTGCATAAGCTGTATAAACTCCCGTCACTCCGGGGTCAAAACCGCATCCGAGAATTGCAATCAGACCTGCCTCTTTGAATTTGTCGTTATAAGCCCATTGCCATTTATATTCAAATTTTGCAACATCTTTTGGTTCATAATTTGCAGTGTCGAGATAATTAACATGAGCTTGCAGGCAGGCATCCATTATTGTCAGATCCTGATAAGGCAAAGCAACATTAATAACTATGTCGGGTTTAAATTTGTTCATCAGAGCAACAAGTTCGGGAACATTGTCTGCATCAACCTTTGCAGTTTTTATTTTATTGCCTCCGATTCCAGAGGCAATATTCTGACATTTGGAAAGAGTTCTGCTTGCCAGAAGAATTTCCGAAAAAATTTCAGGAACGGATGCACATTTGTATGCAACAACTTTTCCTACGCCGCCGGCGCCTATTATTAATACTTTGCTCATTTTATTTTGGTTTTTAATTTATATAGAAATAATTTTTAATTAATTTTATTATATGACATATATTGAAGGAAAAAAATTGCCACAGATTCACAGATAAATTTTATAATCTGTGAATCTGTGGCATATTTCTTTTTATTTATTCTTATCTTTTTCCGAATCGGTTTTTGTCGTATCCGATAATTGATCATTTAAAGAATTTGTAAGTGCATCAGCAGAAGAATCGGCACTTTTCTGAACCTTTTTTTCTTCTACTTTTTCTTTTTCTTTATCGCCGCCACATGAAACTGCACATAAAACAGATAAAACGGATAAACATAAAATAAATTTTTTCATAGTCATAAATTTTTTTAGTCATTTTTAATTAAATAATTTTCACGAAAACAAAAATATGTATATTTGAACAAATAAATAATAAAAATAAAAAAATTATGATATTTGAATTGCCAAAACTTCCTTTTGAAAATAATGCACTTGAGCCGATTATTTCAGCCAGAACTATTGACTTTCATTATGGAAAGCACCACAGAGCGTATGTAAACAATTTAAACAAACTTATTGCAGGAACGGAATTTGAGAATTTCACGCTTGAAGAAATAATTAAAAAAGCAAACGGCGGAACATTCAATAATGGTGCACAAATCTGGAATCATACTTTCTACTGGGAAAGTATTACACCCGACTTTACAAAACCTTCTGATGCGTTGATTGAGCAAATAAGCAAGAATTTCAGTTCTTTTGAAGCATTTAAAGAAAAATTTATAAATGCGGCAACAACATTATTTGGTTCCGGTTGGGTATGGCTGGTTAAAAAACAGGATGGCAAACTTGATATAATTCAGGAAAGCAATGCAGGAAATCCGCTTAGAAATGGTTTAATTCCATTATTAACCTGCGATGTCTGGGAACATGCTTATTATCTGGATTATCAGAATCGCCGCCCCGATTATGCCAATTCTTTTTTTGAAATAATAAACTGGAAAGCGGTAGAAAAAAGAATTTAAACCAAAATAAATTCACAATAGTATTAAAAAAAACCTGTTTGGTCTAAGCATTACATTTCTTTATTGATAAATACCGTGGGGTTAATATCTTGTTAAAAAAACATAATTGCAACACAGTGTTTGAAAATTCAGCATTTGCCAACAAGAAATCGAAAAAAAAAATTAAAAAAAAACATTATTTTGTTTGTTTTATTCAAGATTTTATATATTTGTGTCAGTTAAAAAAAATATAATAACATAAATAATCGTATAATCTTATGAGAAAAATGAATTTAAAATCATTAGCGGCTATAGTTGTAGTTGCATTAATTGTTGCAAGTTGTGGACTTAAAAAAATGGTTAAAAAGTACCCGACTGTTAAGTATGAAGTTATTCCCGAAGTTCTTGAAACCAATGGAGGAAAAATTTCTGTCGAAGTAAAAGGTACAGTGCCACCAAAGTATTTTCACAAAAAAGCAATAGTTGATTTCACTCCTGTAATTAAATATGAAGGAGGGGAAGTTGCTCTGAAAACCCTTACTCTTCAGGGCGAAAAAGCCAAAGGAACCGGCGGTACTGTTATTAAATACAAAGAAGGCGGATCTTTCAGCTATACCGATATTGTTGCATATAAACCCGAAATGAATAAATCGGAATTAAAGGTTAATGCAAAAGCAAAAATCAAAAAAGAAATACCTCTGGGAGACAGAAAACTTGCAGATGGAGTAATTTACACTTCTGAAAGGATAAATGAAGATTATACAACAAATGAAGCAGAGCATAAATTCCAGAAAGAAGAACTTGTAACAACTGTTGCAAATTTATATTTCCCATTTGCAGAATCCAAGATTGACATGAAACTTCCTAATAATAAAAAGAAAGAAAATGCAGATTTGTTAAATGCACTAAAAGCATTTTCTGTAAATGGATGGAAGAAAAAAGGCATTGAAATAAATGCATGGGCATCACCCGAAGGAGAAATAAATTTCAACCAGAATCTTTCAGACGAAAGAGCAAAAGCAGCTCAGAATTTGATGAAGAAATTTATTGATGAAGAAACCAATAAAATAGCAAAAGCAAACGCAAAAGATAAGAAAGCTTTCAAACCCATTAAAGATTCAACACAATATGATATTAAAGCCAACGGTGAAGACTGGAAGGGATTTGTTGCCGAGCTTGATAAATCAGACTTCAAAGATAAAAACATAATTCTTAATGTTGT
Organism: Bacteroidales bacterium; assembly: GCA_029004185.1. Classification (GTDB taxonomy): domain Bacteria; phylum Bacteroidota; class Bacteroidia; order Bacteroidales; family JAHJDW01; genus JAQUPB01. The sequence continues at coordinate 15,362 of JAQUPB010000019.1, forward strand.
AAATGCTCAGAATGATGTAACACAACGCCAGAAGGAAATAAACAAAATGGTTGTTGTTTATAAAGAAGTAGAAGAAGACATTCTTCCCGGACTCAGAAGAGCTGAAATAAAAGTAAATTCAATGAAGCCATCAAGAACAGATGAACAGATAGCAGCACTTTCAACAACAACACCCGATTCACTGAAACTTGAAGAATTGCTTTATGCAGCTACTTTGACAAATGACATGAATGTTAAACTAAAAATTTATAAATCAGCAACAACAGTATTTCCGCAAGAGTGGAGAGGTTATAACAACGCTGCATATATTGATATAAAATTGAATAATCTTGACGAAGCAACAACATTACTTGAAAAAGCAAAAACATTATCGCCGAATAACGGAATGGTTTTAAATAATCAGGGAGTTATTGCAGCAATGAAAAAAGATTATGATAACGCAAAAACACTTTTTGAAACCGCACAGCAGAACGGACAAAATTCAGGTTATAATACAGGAATAATTAATCTGAGAAAAGGTGATTATGCAGCAGCATTAGCTTCTTTCGCAGGCGTTACATGCAATTATAATCTTGCACTGGCACAGTTGCTTTCAAAAGATAATGCATCAGCAACAGCAACTATTGATTGCATAAAGGATAAGACAGCATATTCTTATTATTTAATGGCAATAACAGGAGCCCGAACAAATAATATCGGCATGTTAACAGAAGGATTGACAAAGGCTATTCAATTAGATAGTAAATATAAAGCACAGGCAAAAGACGACAGAGAATTCCTGAAATTCTTCAGCAATGCACAATTCCAGGATGCCGTGAAATAATAAACAGATAATTAAAATTTAAAGGGCTGCTTTTCTTAAGCGGCCCTTTGTTTTTATGTATATGTAAGCGAAGACCTCAAAGGTTTTTAAAACCTTTGAGGTCTGAAACTAAACTTTTAATTTAAAAAATAGGTATCGGTCTGTCGATTTGCTGCTCCAATGAAACATATGTTTCTGTTCTTGAAACACCCTGAATGGGCTGAATTTTATTTATTAAAATGCTTGTTAAATCAGCATTGTCTTTGCAATAAATTTTAACAAATGTAGAAAAATCACCGGTTGTATAATGACATTCAACAACTTCAGGAATCTTTTTCAGTTCCTCAACAGTACTCTTATAGAAAGTCGGTTTTTCAAGGAAAATGCCGATAAATGCACAGGTAGTTAAACCCGCAACCACCGGATTAACTTTATAATGTGAACCCGAAATGTATCCGGCTTCTTCAAGTTTCTGAACTCTTTGATGAATTGCGGCACCGGAAACACCACATTCTCTTGCTACTTCAAGAAAAGGAGTTCGCGCATTGTTCATCAATAAGGATAAAATTTTCCTGTCAGTGCTGTCAATTTGAAATTTTTCACTCATTGGTTTTTGATTTTTTGGTTATGAATTTGAAATTCTTTACAAATATACATAACATTTTAGCTGAAAACTAACTTTTTTTATTATAATTATTAAAAAATATTTTGGTAGTTAATTTTATTTTATTATTTTTGTGCAACTTTTAATTTCATATTTTTAAAAATACACAATATTTACTTATATTTAATTGATATTTCTATGAAAAAAATAGCAAATTATCAAAAAGAATTGAAAAGCAGCATTTTGCATCTCCAAAGAAAAGAGCTGCAAAAAATTTTAAAAGTTCAAAGTGAAATAATCAGGGCTATTCACAATTTTACTGCATTAAAGGGAATTATTAATGTTCCTCCACTTATGCTTTCGCCTGTTACTGATCCGTTAAGCCATAGCGTTTATAATGCCAATATTGAATATGCGGGGAATAAATTTTCACTTATGAAAAGCATGATATTTCACAAACAATTGTTAATGACTAACGAAAATATAGATTCAATTTATATTGTGTCGCCAAATGTGCGTTTGGAAACCAAAGAGAGGAAAAACACGGGAAAACATCTTTTTGAATTCACGCAAATTGATTTTGAATTTAAAAACAAAGACAGGGAGTTTTTTCTGAACTTTATGGAAGAACTTATTGTATTTATTTTTCGTTCGTTAAATATAAATGTGCCAAAAGAATTATTGGAACTGAGAGGTTCTTTATTAAAAATCCCGGGATCATTCAAAAGATATACATCGGGTGAACTGAAGAAAAAATATGGAGAAGATTTTGAAAAAATTGCTTCCGAAAAAGCAAAAGAACCATTCTGGATATTTGACCATAAAAGAGAATTTTATGATAAAGAAGATATGAAAAATCGCGGGCATTATATAAATTATGATATTATCTGGCCCGAGGGTTTTGGCGAAGCATTATCAGGCGGAGAAAGAGAATACGAATATAAAAATATTGTAAGAAAGATGGAAGAAAACAAAAATGATAAAGAACAATTTAAATATTATCTGAAAGTTGCAAGATCGGGAATACTCAAACCTTCAGCAGGAGGCGGCTTGGGATTGGAACGAATAACAAGGTTTGTAACAAAAATAAAGGATATTGCAGATATTACTGCGTTTAACCGAAAACCGTTCAGTAAAATAATTTTTTAAGCTTTATCGGCACTTCCAAGAACATTTACTATTTTGTGTTTATAAAGTTCTTTTAGTTGTTCTCTCGCAGGACCAAGATATTTTCTTGGGTCAAATTCGCCGGGACTGTCAACAAATACTTTACGTACTGCTGCTGTCATAGCAAGACGACCATCGGAGTCAATATTTATTTTGCAAACTGCCGAAGTTGCAGCTCTGCGGAGTTGCTCTTCAGGAATACCGACTGCATCTTTTAGTTTTCCTCCGTTTGCATTTATTATTTTAACAATTTCAGCCGGCACCGAAGATGCTCCGTGCAGTACAATCGGAAAGCCGGGAATTCTTTTTTCTATTTCTTCAAGAATATCAAAACGTAAAGGCGGGGGAATAAGCACACCATCGGCATTTCGTGTACACTGCTCAGGCTTGAATTTAGTGGCTCCGTGTGATGTTCCTATTGAAATTGCAAGAGAATCAACATTTGTTTTCTTTAAAAAATCTTCAACCTGTTCGGGCTGTGTATATATTGATTTTGCCGCTTCTACATTGTCTTCAATGCCCGATAAAACACCAAGTTCTCCTTCAACAGTTACATTATATTTGTGAGCATACTCAACAACCTGCTTTGTTAGTTCAATATTTTTTTCATAAGGATGATGAGAACCATCAATCATTACAGAAGAGAAACCATATTCAATGCATGATTTGCATAATTCAAAAGTATCGCCATGATCAAGATGTAAAACTATGGGAACGGAAAAACCAAGTTCCTTGCCATATTCAACAGCTCCCTGCGCCATATACCTCAGCAGAGTCTGGTTTGCATATTTTCTTGCTCCGCTTGATACCTGTAATATAACGGGAGATTTTGTTTCAACGCAAGCCATGATTATTGCCTGCAATTGTTCCATGTTATTGAAATTAAAAGCAGGAATTGCATATTTACCGACAATTGCTTTTTGGAATAATTCTTTGGAATTTACCAATCCTAATTCTTTGTAATTTATCATTGTTTTAAAGATTTTAATTTTTTTGTAAAATTAATAATATAAACTGTTTTATTAAATGGTATTTTGTAAAATTTTATTTAAATATATTCCCGTATAAGAATCTTTACATTTTACCATATCTTCCGGTTTTCCTTCAAAAACAATATTTCCGCCATTATTGCCACCTTCAGGTCCTAAATCTATAATCCAATCGGCGCATTTTATAACTTCAGGATTATGCTCTATTACAATAATTGAATGACCTTGATTTAATAATGAATTAAAAGCAATAAGCAATTTGTTTATATCATGAAAATGTAACCCCGTTGTGGGTTCGTCAAAAATGAATAATGTTTTGTTTTCAGTATTTTTTTGACCAATAAAATAACCGAGTTTCACTCTTTGTGCTTCTCCTCCACTCAAGGTGCTTGATGACTGACCAAGATGTACATAACCCAATCCAATTTCAGAAAATGGTTTTAATTTTTCCACTATTTTTCTTTCAATAATATTATTTTTTTCTTCGGTAGAAAATAATTCTATTGCCTCATCAACAGTCATGTTGAGAATGTCGTTAATGTCATGTTCCTTATATTTGACTTCAAGAAGTTCATCTTTATATCGTTTTCCTTTGCAAACATCACAGGTTAAATGAATGTCGGCCATAAACTGCATTTCAATTACTACTTCACCGTCGCCATTACATTCATCGCATCGCCCACCGGGAACATTGAATGAAAAATATCCGGGTGTATATCCGCGTAATTTTGATAATTGCTGGTTTGAAAACAAAGTTCTTATGTCTTCAAATGCTTTTACATAAGTCACGGGATTGGAACGTGATGACCTGCCAATAGGATTCTGATCAACAAATTCAACATTACTTAAATAACTTATATCTCCATCAAGCTTGTCATATTTTCCCGGCTTATCTGAATTTTTCTGATATTCCCTGCAAAGCGAAGGAAACAAAATATTTTTTACGAGAGATGATTTTCCGGAACCGCTTACGCCTGTTATTACCGTCATAACATTCAGCGGAAATTTTACATTTATATTTTTAAGATTATTTTCTCTTGCTCCTTTTATTTCCAGATATTCCTTCCATTCACGACGTTTAACGGGTGTTTCTATCTGCAATTCTTTATTCAGATACTTTGAAGTAATGCTTGTTTTATTTTTTATTAAATCTTTATTTTCTCCCTGAAAAATAATTTCCCCTCCGTTTTTGCCTGCCATTAGCCCGATATCAACTATATAATCTGCAGAGCGGATAATTTTTTCATCATGCTCAACAACAATAACAGTATTTCCGTTGTTTTTAAGTTTTTGCAGAACATTTATCAGTTGGTCGGTGTCTCTGCTGTGCAACCCGATACTTGGTTCATCAAGAATATACATTGAGCCTACAAGATTGCTTCCGATAGAAGTGGCAAGCCGCATTCTCTGAAATTCTCCTCCCGATAAACTCGAGGTTAGACGGTTTAGAGTTAAATATCCCAGTCCTACATCATTCAGATACTCCAGACGATTTGAAATTTCAAGCAAAAGTCTTTTCGAAACCTTAATATCATGTTCATTTAATTTTAAGGAATTAAAAAAATCATAACTTTCGCTTACGGGCATTGTAATGATTTCGGCAATGGATTTACCTGCTATTTTAACATAGTTTGCATCTTTTCTCAATCGTGTTCCATGGCAGTCGGGGCAATCGGTTTTTCCGCGGTAGCGCGAAAGCAAAACGCGATACTGAATTTTATATGTTTGCTCTTCGACATATTTGAAAAAATCGTTTAACCCATGAAAGTGTTCATTTCCGTTCCAGAGAATTTTTTTCTGCTTGTCGGTGAGTTCGTAATATGGTTTATGAATGGGAAAATGGAATTTATAAGCGTTCATAACAAGCATGTCTTTGAATTCGCTTAGTTTTTCACCTTTCCAGCAGGCAACTGCATCCTGATAAATTGAAAGCGATTTATTTGGTATTACAAGGTCTTCGTCAATTCCCATAACTTTTCCGAATCCTTCGCAGGTTTTACAAGCTCCGTAAGGATTATTGAAACTGAAAAAATCAGGAACAGGTTCTTCAAAAGTAATTCCGTCAAGTTCAAATTTATTTGAAAAAAAATATTCTTTTGCTTTTTCACTTTCATCAACAATTTCAATCATGCAGCTTCCTTCGCCTTCATAAAAAGCCGTTTGAAGAGAATCTGCAATTCTGCTTCTGTCTTCAGCAATATTGCTTTTTATGACAATCCTGTCAATTATCACAAAACCTTTCTTTTTTTCGAATGATTTATCATAATTTTCAATTATATCATTTATTAAAAAGGAATCATTATCGAATTTTATTTTTGAAAACCCTTGTTGATAAAGGATTTGCAACTGTTGTTTTAAAATTCTGTTTTCTTTAATGATTAAAGGAGAATAAATAAAAATCTTTAAATTTTCATTTTGAGAAGTAATAAATTCGGTAACATCATCCACCGAATGCCGTTTCACCTGCTGTCCCGAAACAGGCGAATATGTTTTTCCGATTCTTGAAAATAAAAGCTTGAGATATTCATAAATTTCGGTTGACGTACCTACTGTTGACCTCGGGTTTTTTGTATTTGACTTTTGTTCTATTGCAATGGCAGGTGAAATGCCTTTTATGTAATCAACATCGGGTTTATCCATTCTCCAAACAAACTGGCGCGCATAAGAAGATAAACTTTCAACATAACGCCGCTGTCCTTCTGCAAAAATCGTATCGAAAGCAAGCGATGATTTTCCGGAACCTGATAAACCCGTAATGACAACAAGCTTGTTTCGTGGAATAATAACATCTACATTTTTAAGGTTGTGAACTCTTGCTCCTTTTACAAAAATATTTTCTTTTATATCAATTTTTTCGGAAATCTGCATTTATATTGAATAATAAAAATATGGGATAGCGAAATTAAGAAAAATAAATTTGGAAATAATCTTTTTATGCCTTATATTTGTAGTGTTGAAATAAGTTTATTTCAAAAATTTTATACTAACCTTTAAATTCAGGAGGAGCGATTATCGAGTAAATATATACCCTTTTTAATTTTTTTTAAAAGGAGGTTTATATGTTACGTGTTGAGTTGAGCGATCAGGAACTCGTTAATCAGTACATATCCGGAAGTGAATTAGCTTTTGAAATTCTTTTAAAGCGCCACAAAAGAAAAATACTTACTTATATTAATATACAAGTAAGAAATAAAACTTTGGCTGAAGATATATTTCAGGATACATTTTACAAAGTAATAATCACACTTCGTTCCGGCAATTACAATGAAGAAGGAAAATTCATTCAGTGGGTGATGAGAATTGCCCATAATCTCATTGTTGACCATTTCAGAAAAGAATACCGCATGAGATTTATTGAAAATTCCGACGAATACGATATTTTTTCATTCATTAAAATTTATGATGAAAATATTGAAGAGAAACTTTGCAAAGAACAAATACATAATGATGTTCGAAAATTAGTTGCCCGCTTGCCTGAAGAACAAAAAGAAGTTCTTATCATGCGCCATTATGCCGATATGGATTTCAAGGAAATAGCTACGAAAACAGGTGTTAGCATAAATACAGCTCTCGGCAGAATGAGATATGCACTGATAAATCTAAGAAAAATGGTTGAAGAAAAGAAAGTTATATTAACAGTTTGATTTTCTGTTTTTGGAAAACAATTAAAAAATAAATCACCACAAAAGCTACGCCAATTCCCGAGAATACAAAAGTATATACGGGAGAGAATCTGTACCATATAAATCCTGCAATACTGCTTGCTATTAATGTTGCAATACTTGCCGTGCTGGAATAAAAACCAATTGCTGTTGCTGTTTCAGATTTATCGGACATATTTGAAATAAGCGCTTTCGACATTCCTTCAGTTGCGCTTGCATAAATACCATAAATACCGAATAAAATACCAAGCATTAAATAACCGCTTACAAAACCTATTGATAAATAAACTAAAGAAAATAATATAAGCCCGATTATTATTACAGTTTTTAATCCTATTTTATCAGCTAAATATCCCATAGGGTAAGAAAAAAAAGCATATACAAGATTATAAAATATATAAAATCCAATCATTTCCGTATCGGAAAAACCTTTATTTTTCAAAACCAATAATAAAAATATATCAGAACTATTAAAAAGTGTGAATGCCAAAAGACCTATTAATAGCTGCTTATAACCGGCAGAAGATTTTTTCCAATAGTTGAAATAGCCGAAGAAAGAAACTTTAATTTTATTTTCAGACACATTAACTTTTTTATCTTTCAGAAACAATGAAATAGTTATTGAAATTATTCCGGGAATAATTGCAAGTATGAAAATTGTTTTATACTGATTCGGATAAAAATATAGAAAAATCAATGCTAATACAGGACCAATTGCTGCTCCTATCGTATCCATTCCCCTGTGAAAGCCAAAAACTTTCCCTTTATTTTCAGGAATTGTTTCATCGGATAACAAGGCATCGCGGGCACTTGTACGCACGCCTTTACCAAATCTATCCATTGTTCTTGCCGTGAAAATCCATAACGGGAATGTAAATATTGCAAGCATTGGTTTTGAAATTGCACTTAATGCGTAGCCGATTATAATAAATGGAGTTCTTTTCCCGATTGAGTCGGAAAGATTTCCGAAATATCCTTTACTTAAACCGGTTGTTGCCTCGGCAATACCTTCAAGTATACCAATCAGCAAAACAGAAAATCCAATAGATTTAAGATAAACAGGCATTACCGGATACAGCATTTCGCTTGCTATATCAGTGAACAAGCTGATAAAAGAAACAAGTAAAACCGCACGGGTAATTATTTTTGTTTTCATTTTTATTAAAATGCCACAGATTCACAGACATAAATATTCTTTTGGTAATCTGTGAATCTGTGGCAAATTTATTTTTTTATCTTATAAGCACTATTTCTTTTACAATGCTTTCTTCGTCTGTTTGTATTTGCAAATAATAAGTACCTTCTCTCAGATTATTGCTGTTTAATATTATTGTTTGCTGTCCTTTATTTCTTTTTTCATTAATAACGACAAACAACTCCTGCCCTAATAAATTCAATACTCTTATTGTGATGTTTGCAGGTTTAATTAGGTTAAAACCTATGTTTAAATTGTCATTAAACGGATTGGGGTAAATTGAAATGTTTTCAGCAAAAGAAATCTTTTCATTAATACCCATACAATTTTTAACATGTACCATTTTTTTATAAATATTACTGCATCCATTTCCGTCGGTGTATGAATAAGCAACAGTGTCAAAACCAACAATGGAAAGTGACGGAGTAAATACATTACCGCTTATACCCGGACCGCTGAAAGTACCGCCAACCGGACTACCCGTTAATGTTACAGGTAAAATATTATGGCAATAAACAGTATCTAATCCGCTGAAAGATACATTTGGCTTTGGATTAACCATTACAATAGCAGTGGCAGTATTTGTACATGTGTTTGGATCCATTCCTGTTACTGTGTATGTCATACTCATTGTCGGGCAAACACTGATTGAACTTCCTGTTGCCATTGTATTCCATGTGTAAGTTACGCCACCACTTGCAATAATATTCAAACAATTTCCATTACAAACTGGTCCTCCTGAAGCAGTAATGGTTGGCTTTTGATTAACCGTTACAACAGTAGTAGCTGAATTTGTGCATCCATTAACATCCGTGCCGGTTACTATATAAGTTGTAGTTATAGTTGGTGCAACAGTTATACAACTTCCGGTGGATCCTATACTCCACGTAAATGTTGTTGCTCCGCTGGAACATATTACTGCTGCATTTCCAACACAGATAGTACTTCCGGTTGCCGTCACATTTGGTTTTGGGTTTACAGTTATAACAGCAGTAGCAGTATTTGTACATGCATTTAAGTCGGTTCCTGTTACCGTATATGTAGTAGTTGTCGTCGGGCAAGCACTTATATTACTTCCTGTTTGTGTCGTATTCCATGTATAAGTTGAACCTCCGCTTGCAACAATATTCGTACAACTTCCGGTACAAATTGTATTTCCGGCAGCAGTAATTAACGGTAACGGGTTAACATACACAACTGCCTGCGCCGTATTTGTACAGCCGTTGTTATCTGTACCTGTAACGTAATAAGTGGTGTTAACAGTAGGATTTACCGAAACCGAACTTCCTGTTTGAGTTGTGTTCCATGTATATGTGGTTGCCCCGCTACATGTAATATAAGTTGAAGCGTCTATGCAAATTGTAGCACCGTTTGCGGTTACATTTGGTTTTGGATCTACAGTTACAACAGCAGTGGCAGTATTTGTACATGCATTTAAGTCGTTTCCGGTTACCGTATATGTTGTAGTTGTCGTTGGGCAAACACTAATATTGCTTCCTGTATCTGTGTTACTCCACGTGTAAGTTATACCACCGCTTGCAGAAATATTTAAGCAATTTCCCGTACAAATTATTCCTCCGGTAGCAGTAATTGTTGGCAATGAGTTAACATTTACAACTGTTTGGGCTGTATTTGTACAGCCATTATTATCTGTGCCTGTAACATAATAAGTTGTGGTAACTGTTGGATTTACAGAAACCGAACTTCCGGTTTGAGTTGTGCTCCACGTATATGTGTTTGCTCCGCTTCCTGTAATATAAGTCGTAGCTCCTATGCAAATTGTGTTTCCTGTTGCGGTTACATTAGGAAGCGGATTAACCGTAACATTTATTGTATCTCTGTCCGTGCAACCATATTGAGTTGTTGCTGTAACAGAAAAAACATTTGTTGTTGAAACTGTAATTGCAGAAATTGTTTCACCTGTTGACCATGAGTAGGTGCAACCTGCATTTCCTGCGTCAAGCACAATCGAATTGCCCTGACACAATGAAACGTCATTTCCCAAATTAACAATTGGGGAAGCGTCAATTCTGATGTCGTGAGTTATTGAATCTTTTACGGTTTCAGTTGTATCATAAGCAACAAGCTTTACATGATACAAACCAGGCGAAGTGAAATAATGTGTCGGATTAATTAAATTACTTGTATGTCCGTCATCAAAATCCCATTTAAAAGTATCAGCATCGAAACTTTGGTTGGTAAATGTTATTAATCCAGAATCGCATAATAAATATTTATCAGCTATGAAATTTGCTGTTGGTGTCGGGAATTTATAAATTGTATCGGTGAGAACAGAACTCCACAAACCAAGAGTATCTTTAAATTGAAAATTGATTGTATGATTTCCTTTTGGTATATGTTTCAAATCCAGATCAGAAAGCAGGTTATAAGGATTTGTGGGAACCGCAAGATAAACTGTTCTCATTGTGCTGTCGCTTATGTCAACCCAATATTTATATGCGGTAATTAAATTGGGTACGCACAACGTGTTCGGAAGTTTCTGAAAAAACTGGCTTAATACGCTGCTCCATTGTTGCTTCTGGTCTTTAAATCTTATATGCAATGTATGTAAACCAACAGAAGCAGAAGTGAAAGGCAAGCTATCGAGTAATTGAAAATTTTGTGATGGAGTTACATTTGCAGAAACTTTTCCCGAATAATTATTATCAATCCAGTACTCATAAGCCATAATTTTAGCATCGGCAGTTGCTCCTAATGGCAACTTCTGGAAGAATTGACTAAGCACAGAACTCCACTGTCCTTTCTGGTCTTTGAATCGCATATGTATAGTGTGTAATCCGTTTGATATTGAAGCAAAAGGTAAACTGTCGAGCAACTGATAATTCTGAGAAGGGCTCACGCCGGCAAAAACTTTCCCTGCATAATTATTATCAATCCAATATTCATAAGCAGTCATTTTAGCATCAACGGTTGTTCCTGCAGGAATTTTTTGGAAGAACTGGCTGAGCACGCTGCTCCATTGTCCTGCTTCGTCCTTGAATCTTATATGAAATGTGTGAAGACCATTTGTAAGAGAGCTCATTAATATGCTGTCAATAAGTTGATAATTTTCGGCAGGGCCGACAGCAATTAAAACTTTTCCGGCATAGTTATTATCAACCCAATATTCATAGGATGAAATTTTATTTGTTAACGGAGAAGTTGAAGGCAGCTTCTGGAAAAACTGACTAAGCACGCTGCTCCATAAGTTGCTGTCGCTTTTAAAACGAAGATGAAATGTATGAAGACCGATACTTAAACCATTTGTAGGTATCAGGGCCTGAAGGTTATAATTCACAGCAGGAACAGCAATTGTACTATCTGTTTTACTGCTGAAATTACTATCAAACCAATACTGATAACTTATTATTTTCTGAACCTGCGAATTTGCAAATCCTATAAATAATAGTTGGAATATTATTAATAATAATTTTCTCATATTTTAAGTTTTTAACGTTCCTGAGCTCTGGTTTTAATGTTTATGTTTAATTTCCCGTTTGAATTGGTTTGCGGTGCTATGCTTTTATATTGTATGTGCGGATTTTCAGGAACTGCACCTTCTTTGTATGGCGCTGATGTTCCGTAAATCCCAATGTCGGTTCCGTCAGTTCCGGCATTTTTCCCCGCACTTGTTGACTTTAAATGATAATTATGGGAATAATTAAATGTTACCCCTGTTTGATTTACAAAAATTGAATCTGTGTTTACACCGGTTATATTGCCGACTCCTGTACAGCCATTATATGGAAATGTAATTGATACAACAAAAAGATTATTATAATAAGAATTTCCTGAAGTTGATCCTGGAAATATATAACCAGCAGAAGTATTTTTAAATATATTATTTTCCATAACACAACCATAGGCAGTTTGAAATACATAAGAACTGGTACCGGAAGCCGGAAAAATATTATTTTTAATAGTTGCACCATTTATATAGTTTATACAGCTATTAAAAATATTCTTTTCAAATAAACTCGTTTGAATGTTTCCCCCATAGGTTTCACCTCTAATTACATTTTCAGAAATAACAATATTTTGTGCGGTATTAGTAGAAGAAGCATTATAAGCTAACTGCAAATAGGATATACAGCACCTGCTGATAGTATAATTATTTACAACCTGATTTACAGAAGTTGATCCGAAATAAACATTTCCGGTAAAATATATTCCGCTTATTGAACCCGAATCGGCTCCTGTTTTTATATAAAGGCTTCCTCCAGTTAAGATTGTAGGATTGGTTGCTGTGGTTGAATCGGGATAATGGCCAACACCATATATTCTTAATTTTTTAGTTATTGATATATTTCCGGTAATATCAAAAGTTCCTCCGGGAATGTAAATGATATCTCCGTTTTGTGCGTGCACTAAAGTAGTATCTAACCTTGAGTACAAAGTGATTTGTGTTCCGTGTTCAAGAGCAATTAATCTTTGTGCCCAAGAGTTTGTTGCAAGAGCAAACAAAGCTGCGGTTGCGATTAAAATAATTTTTTTCATATTTTTAAATTTATAAATATTATTTGGTTATGGTTATTATCTGTCCTGTGCCCCGACTTTAATATTAACATTTAATTTACCGTTTGAATTAGTTTGTGGATTTATGCTCTTATATTGAATATGCGGATTTTCGGGAACAGCGCCTTCTTTATAGGGTGCTAATGTTCCATAAATTCCAATGTCTGTTCCGTCTGTTCCTGCATTTTTACCAACAGAGGTTGATTTTAAATGATAATTATGGGAATAACTAAAGAAATTTCCTGTTTGAGTAACAAAAATAGAATCGGCATTTGTGTTTACTTTGTTTCCTGTTCCATAGTTTAAACCATAAGGAAATGTAATATTTGCAACAAAAATATTATTGTAATAATTATTAGTAGTAGAACCACCACTCCACATGTAGCCAATTGACTGCCTTATAATATTATTTTCAAAAGTACTCCCTGTAACTTCAAAAAACAGGTAAGGTGACGACGTGTTAATTTGTAAAAAAATATTGTTTTTAAAGGTGGCGCCATTAACATAATACATACTATTGTTAAAAATATTTTTCTCATATAATGAACCTTGGATATACCCGCCATATAATGTACCTGTAATTACATTTTCGGAAATAAAAACATTTTGTGATGGGTTGGTGACTGCAGTTGTAGTATAAGCTAACTGCAAATTTGATATTTTACATCTGCTTATAGTGTAATTATTAACAACCTGATTACCGGAAGTAGAGCCAAAAATTATATCCCACGCATAAATACCGCTTATTGAACCGGAATCCGCACCAGTTTTTATATATATTGGTCCTCCTGTAATATATGTAGGATTTGTAGCTGTTGTAGAATCCGCATAATGTCCTACACCATATATCTTTAATTTTTTTGTAATAGATATTCCGGACGCAGAAATTGAAAATGATCCGCCTGGAAGATAAATAATATCACCATTCACAGCATGAGCCAAGGCAGAATCGATTTTAAAATATGTGGTTATTTGGCTGTTATGTTCAAGAGCAATTAATCTTTGTGCCCATAAATTTGTTGACATTATAATCAACATGGCAGTAACCGAAATTAAAATAATTTTTTTCATAGGTTTTCAAATTATATTTTTTAAAAATACATATTTAGGTATCATTTTTCCTGAGCATTAACTTTAATATCCACGCCAAGCTTGCCGCTGGAGTTTGTCATAGGAGCGATAGTTTTTGTGCTTATATGCGGGTTGAACGGCACAGATGCAATTTTAAATGTATATGCGGAAGAACCTCCGTAAATTCCTATATCGGTTCCATCTGTAGCTGCATTCTTTCCTTGAGAAGAAGTTTTTATATTAAAGTCTTGAGTATAACCAAATCCGCTGCAAAGTGCACGATTAACAAATATCGAATCAGTGCTAATATTTATTTTATTATTTGTATAAGTATTGTTCCACCATGAACCGGTAGGGTCGAAACTAAAGATATTATTTTGAAAAATATTATTATCACCTGCTAAAAAACCGGAACTAGTACCCCAATTGACTTCAATAACGTTATTTGTGAATAATACGTTGCTCACAGTTGTAAAGCAATTACCGTCCCAGCCTCCTATACAAGTTAAAAGAGCATTATGGTCGAAAATGGTGTTTTGTGTTGCATTCCACATTCTGCCCAGGAAAATATTATTTTTAAAAATCAAAGCATTTGTATTATTCAGATCCATATTCCCTCTGATTATATTTTGATTTATTAACGTACGGTCGTTTGTTTTTGAACCACCCGTAATATTCAAAGTACCAAAATTACATCTGCGGATTACCACATCATCAATATCAGCATCTGCTGCAAAATTAAGGTCTCCGTTTATGTACAATCCTTCTATATGAGAACTGTCTGCACCGTCGTTTAGTGTAAGATTTGAATAAAGATAAGTTCTACCCGTTGCCAATGTCGAATCGGGTGTATGTCCGGTTCCTATTACAACTAATCTTTTGGAAATAGTTATAGAAGTAAAAAACCCACCCGGAATATAAATTGTATCACCATTTTGTGCAGCAGCATTGGCATCAACTAATCCGCTTGCTGTGGGATATAATGTTGTTGTTCCCTGATGATGTAAGGCTACTAGTGTTTGTGCATCAATAGCAGAAACAAAAAAACATACGACAAATAATAAGTTTAGTTTTTTCATGATTTTTTAGATGAAATTAATAATATGAACGATAAAAATAATAAATAAAAAAAAACTACCAAAATAAAATGGTAGCTTTTTTATCAGAAGATAATACTTTTATATTAACCGGATACTAAGTTATTTATTTTCACCCAATTGGTCGGAAGTACTTGAAGCAACGGCAGTTTTTTCTATTCGTAATTTGTTTCCGCCTTCAACTTCAATTGTGAAAGTTGTTTCCTGTACTTCGACTATTCTTCCGTGAATGCCGCCGATTGTTATTATTTTATCTCCTCTTTTCAATGCTTCTCTGAACTTTTTCTGTTCTTTTGTTCTTTTCATTTGCGGTCTTATCATAAAAAAATAGAAAACGGCAATAATCAGGACAAGAGTTAACATCGGAGCATAAGGATTTCCGCCGCTTTTGTCACCGCCCATCATTAAGATTATTTCAAGGTTTGTCATAAGTATTTTTTTTAAATGGTTTAAAAATATATTTACTATTCAGGTACAATAACATTACAAATTATTTTTATTACAGTGGTATTGGGTTGCGTATTGGCAACTATGGAAAT
>JAQUPB010000020.1 GCA_029004185.1 Bacteroidales bacterium
AAAGGAAAAAGGCATTAACGCAATTGCTATTTACTCGGGAATGCATTTCAGCGAAATTGACATTGCTCTTGATAATTGCATTTACGGAAATACAAAATTTTTGTATATGTCGCCCGAACGCCTGTCAACTGAGATCGTGAGAGAACGGATAAAAAAAATGAAAGTCAACCTTCTTGCTGTTGATGAAGCACATTGCATTTCGCAGTGGGGTTATGATTTTCGTCCTTCATATCTGAAAATTGCCGAAATAAAAGAATTTCTGCCGGATGTTCCATTGTTGGCACTTACCGCCACAGCTACATCCGAAGTTGTCGGCGATATTCAGAAAAAATTGCAGTTTAAAAATGACAATGTTCTCAGAAAAAGTTTTGAAAGAAAAAATCTTGCATACCGCGTGCTTTTCGAAGAAGATAAACTGAAAAGGATTCTGCTTATTTCAGAAAAACTCGAAGGCTCTGGAATCATTTATGTGAGAAGCCGTATGCGCACAAAACAAATTTCCGATTTTCTTGTAAAAAATAAAATCTCTGCCGACTACTATCATGCCGGTGTTGATCCTCTGCTTCGTGACGAAAAACAAAATAACTGGTTTAAGGGTAAGACAAGGATTATTGTATGCACAAATGCTTTCGGCATGGGCATTGATAAAAATAATGTACGTTTTGTAATTCATTTTGATGTGCCCGATTGCCTTGAAGCATATTTTCAGGAAGCAGGAAGAGCAGGCAGAGACGACAAAATCGCATATGCAGTGCTTTTATACAACGATTCTGATATTCTCGACCTCAGAAGAAATTTTACCGAAAGCTTTCCTGAAATCGAACAAATAAAAATCACTTATCAGGCAATTGCAAATTATTTTCAGCTGGCTGTCAATGCAGGAAAAGGAGCATCATTTAATTTCGACATGAATGATTTCTGCAACACATATAATCTTAAACCGATAAATGTATACAACTGTCTTAAGTTTATTGAAAAGGAAGGGTATCTTGTCGTAGCCGATTCAATAAATATGCCGTCGCGTATTCATATTGCTACCGATAAAGAATCATTGTATCGTTTTCAGGTTGAAAATCCGAAATTTGATAATTTCATAAAGCTTTTACTGCGTTCATATTCGGGCATATTCAATGATTTTGTAAAAATAAACGAATCCGAACTTGCAAAAAGAACCAATTCTACAAATGAAATAATTATTGAAAGCATTAAAAAACTTGAAAAGTTCGAAATACTGAAATACCTGCCTAAAACAAATCTTCCGCAATTGATTTTCACCGAGCCGCGCATTGATGCAAAAGACCTGACAATTTCAAAAGAAAATCTTGAGTTTAGGAAAAGAGAAGCCGAAAAGCGTATGAACGCAATGATTCATTATGTTTCAAGTTCCAACAAATGCAGAAGTCAGTATCTTCTTTCTTATTTTAATGAAGCCGATTCATATCGTTGCGGAATGTGTGACGTATGTGAAAAACGAAATAAACTGGAACTTAGCCAGATTGAATTTGATAATGTTGTTGAACAGATAAAACCCGGTTTGAAACTTGAATCATTATCAATTGAGGAAATTGTTGCAAAAGTGAAAGGCGCTAAAGAAGATAAAGTAATCAAAGTAATCCAGTGGCTCCTTGACAACGGAAAAGTTTATTATGATGAGGAAAATAAATTGAAGTGGAAATGAAAAAGATACGAGCTGCGAGCTATGAGCTACGAGATAATAAAAAGATGGTTTTCGGAAAAAATTTTTACTTACGCAATGATGTTGTTCGGATTTCGAAAGATTTATTGGGGAAATATTTACTTACAAAAATTGACGGCAAAATAATTACGGGCGGAATAATCACCGAAACTGAAGCATACGCAGGTGCGACAGATAAAGCCTCTCATGCTTATAATAACCGCAGAACAAAAAGGACAGAAATAATGTTTCATGAAGGTGGAGTTGCTTATGTTTACTTCTGTTATGGAATGCATTCGCTTTTCAATATTGTTACAAATAAAAAAGATATCCCTCACGCAATACTCATAAGAGCAATAAAACCAACCGATGGTATCGGCTTAATTCTTAAAAGAAGAAATAAAACAAAAATTGACAATAAAATTACAACAGGTCCGGGAACGGTTTGCCAGGCGCTCGGAATAAATTGCAAACACTCAGGAGAAACCTTACTTAGCAATAAAATATGGCTCGAAGACAGAGGTTTGAAAATTAACAAAAAACAAATCATTGCAGGAAAAAGAATTGGTGTGGATTATGCAGGCAAAGATGCTTTGCTGAAATATAATTTTAAAATACCCATTTGAATTGAAAACCCTGCAAGGGTTTAGAACCCTTGCAGGGTTTTAATTAATTCGGCTCAACAGTATTTTTATTGCAGCATTATAATCTCATAAATAAAAAATACCGACTGCGCAACGAAGAACGAAGCCCAGAAAAAAGCAGGAACGTATGTCATCTTTTTCAGATTGGTTGCGTCACCTGCATTATTTGATTTATATATGCTTAAATAAAGTAATTCAAGGGTTGAGTAAAATGAATCGGTTAAAATTATTCCCGATAGTACAACAGAAAAGCAATAAGTAACAAATTCATTTTTCAATAAATAAACTGCAACCAACATAGCTGCAAATGTCAGCAGCCATAAAGTTCCGTACCAATTTCTTATCCATAGAACAATATTTATCAAAGCCAGCGAAGCAAGACAAAACAATAATATATTGTATTGCTGATACTTTATCAGAAAAAACAAACCGAATGCCGAAGCTGATGAAAACGGATACCCTGCAACAGAAACCAGAAACTGACCGAATTTATTATTTGACCTTGTAACGGCAGCTCCTTCAGTATTGCTGAATAATTCGATTGACTCGATTGAACCGCTTGTAAGCAAAGCCACAATTGCATGTCCGCTTTCGTGAATTAATGTATTTGCAACCCTGAAAAACTTTCCGACAAATGGAATTCTGGTTACAATAAATGACAGAACAATTAATCCATAAAAGAAATATTCGTTGTTAAGGAGATTGTCATTTGTCATTAATAAAAAATATTTTTATCATTTTCAAATTAACACATTTTCAAATTGAAAAATTTATTTTAAATACTTCCTTAATACTTTAACAAAATTTTCAATATCCTCTTCGGTAGTGTCGAATGAAGTCATCCAGCGTATTTCCGACTTCGTATCGTCCCAGATATAAAAGAAAGCTTCTTTCTGTATTTTTTCAATTACTTCTGCCGGAAGTACTGCAAATACGGCATTTGCTTCAACCTTTTGTGTTACTTTTATTTCTTTGAAATCTTTTATTTTTTCAAATAATAATTTTGCCATTGCGTTTGCTTTCTTCGCATTTTCATGCCATAAATTATTGCTCAATATGGTTTCATATTGAACTGCAATGTAGCGCATTTTTGATGCAAGCTGGCTTCCCTGCTTGCGTATGTATTTGAAATTTTCCGACATTTTTTTATCAAAAAACACAACTGCTTCGCCATACATCAGACCGTTTTTTGTCATCCCGAAAGACAAAACATCAACTCCTGCATCTACCGTCATTTCTTTAAATCCGCAATTTAATGCAACTGCGGCATTTGAAATTCTTGCTCCGTCCATATGAACAAGCATATTGTTTTTATGGGCAAAACCTGTTATTTTTTTTATTTCATCTATTGCATAAACAGTTCCGTAAACGGAGGTTTGCGTTATTGTAATCACTTTCGGCTGCGACTGATGTTCAAAGCCGAAGCTGAACATATATTTATGAAATTGTTCCACTCTTATTTTTCCGTCAGGAGTAGGCAGGGGAATAAGTTTGCAGCCGGTGTATTTTTCAGGCGCGCCGCATTCATCGAGATTTAAATGACAGACTTCAGAACATATGACGGAATTATATGTGTTTGTAATGTTGGCAATGCTCAGAACATTTGCCGCTGTTCCGTTAAAGACAAAATAAACATCAATGTTATCACCAAATATTTCCTTGAATTTCTTTATGGCAGATTCGGAATAAGGGTCTTCACCATAAGCAATGCAGTGATTTACATTAATATCCTGCAGGGCTTTCATCACTTTGGGATGAACAGGAGCAATGTTATCGCTCGAAAACATTCGCGTGTTCGGAATATTCATAAAATAAAATTTTAATTCTTATCAAAATTAAGCAATATTTGAATAATTTTGCCAATTCTTAAATAAAACTTGATGCAGAATTTTTTTGATGTTCTGAAATATAACAACGGAAGTCCTTTGGTTTATAACTCCGTTTTGTTTTTTATTCTTTTTACTTTTTTCTACAGCATATATGCTTTGGTTTATGATAATACCCGCCAGAGAAATATTCTGATTTTAATATTTAGTTTATATTTTTATTATAAAGTCAGCGGGGCAGCAGTTATACTGCTTGTCCTTATGGCAACTTCCGATTATTTCATAGGCAGGGCAATATATTTTACTACAAATGAATTCAAAAGAAATTTTTTTCTTTCTCTTTCAGTTGTCATTAATGTTGGCTGCCTTGCATTTTTCAAATACACTAATTTTCTTCTAGAAAACTTATTCAGAATAGCGCGCCCCGACATGCCGCCGGTAGTACTCGATATTATTCTGCCCATCGGGATTTCATTTTTTGTCTTCAGAAGTCTCAGCTACGTTATCGACATACATCGCGAAGTAATTGCAAAGCCTGAAAAAAGTTATATAAACTATCTTTTATATGTTTCGTTTTTCCCTTATATTCTTGCAGGTCCGATTTCCAAAGCCCGTGATATATTACCCCAGTTCAGAAATAAAATATACATCTCCGAAGAAAAAATCGGTAAAGGTTTTTTTCTGATAATGACAGGCGCTTTCAAGAAAGTTTTTATTTCCGATTTCATCGCTACTAATTTTGTTGACAGGGTTTTTGACAGTCCTAATTTTTTTACAGGCTTCGAAAACCTGATGGCAAGTTACGGAGCAACAATTCAGGTTTATTGTGATTTTTCGGGCTACACTGATATTGTTATAGGAATTGCTCTGCTGCTTGGTTTTACAATTGATGCGAATTTCAACAAGCCGTTTCTTGCAAAAAACATAACTGACTTCTGGCGCCGCTGGCATATTACACTTTCACGATGGCTCAGCGAATATTTGTTTTATCCTCTTTCATATAATTTCCGGCAGTATAAAAAAATAGGAGTAATACTTGCTGTTTTGCTGACTTTCATTATTTCCGGCTTGTGGCATGGAGCAAGCTGGACATTCGTTCTCTGGGGGTACTTTCACGGATTAGCGCTTACATGGGATATTATTTCGCAGGATTTCAGAATGAAAATTTCAAAAAAAATAAATCCTAAAGTTTATAATTTTATAAGCATTTTTCTTACTTTTCATTTTGTAAGCTTTTCAATAATTCTTTTCAAATCTGCCGATTTATCTGTAGCGGGACAAATATTTTCAAAAATATTTACAAGTTTCAATTTAGGTGTTGCCGGACAATGGTTTTCTCTTTACAAATATCCCTTCATGATGATGCTTTTCGCTTATGCTTTGCATTTTACCCCAATGAAATGGAACGACATTCTGGTTCAGAAATATTCAAAACTTCACTGGGCATACAAAAGTTTAATTCTTGTTGCTTCAATAATCTTTATTTACCAGGCAGTGAGCGCTAAAGTACAGCCGTTTATTTATCTGGAATTTTAATACATAATTTATCTGACTTTTTATTTCCCGCAGATTCCGCTGATGTACGCGGATAATTCATTAGAAAAAACTTTTTAACTTTGCAGTATAATAATTGTTCAAACCGAATAATGTTCAAACCAATAAATAAAATAATATTACTTTTCTTAATTTCTGCATCTACTGCGAATGCGCAAAACTTTTTATATCCGTTTGGCAGGGATAACAATATTTATATAGAACATGGATTTTGTGTTAACAATAAAAATATTCATACCACACTAAAACCATATGTAGAACTAAAAACAGAAGTCATTGATTCGATATTTACCATTGAAAAAAAACACGACAGCCTTTTACTGAAAAACAGAAAAAATAAAATTCTATGGGCAAAATTAAAATATGATAATCTTTTTGCAATAAAAGGAGAAGATTATAAATTCACCATTGACCCTTTGTTTGATTTTCAGGTAGGCACCGTATTAAAAGGAAAAACCAAGTACTTCACAAATTCGAGAGGATTTCTGATTACCGGAAAAATCGGCAAAAGGTTAACCTTTTATTCATCATACACCGAGAATCAGGCAATATTTCCCGATTATCTTTCCGACACAATAAAATCGTATAAAATTGACAATTCTTATTATGTTGTTCCCGGCGAAGGACTTGCAAAACCTTTTAAAACAAATGGCTTCGACTTTGCAAATTCTGCAGGAAAAATTTCTTACTCCCCGTTCAGATTTTTAAACATTCAGTTCGGCAACGGAAAACATTTTATAGGCGATGGTTATCGCTCGCTTCTGCTTTCCGACAATTCATACAATTATCCTTTCCTTCAGCTTACAGGCGAATTCTGGAAAATACAATACACATCAATTTATGCGACATTTCAGGAACCCCTTGTGAGCAGGGAATATGAAATGGGTTTTCAGAAAAAATATGCTACGTTTCATTTCTTAAGTTATAATGTAAACCGCCGTCTTAATATAGGGCTGTTTGATGCAATGATTTGGAAAATAGTTCCGAAAAAAGCAGAATATAAAATTGATTACGCAAATCCACTGATTTTTTATTGTCCGCTTCAGTTCTCAACACTCAATTCCGACAACAATGCAATGATAGGCATTACGGGCAAATATAAAATTGCGAAGAAAAATATTGCTTACGGGCAATTGATTTTCGACGACAACAGATTCGACACGAAATACTACGGTTATTATAAAAACAAATATGGATATCAGTTAGGCATTAAATTTTTCGATTTGTTTAAAGTTGAAAATTTATTTTTCCAGACCGAATTCAATGCAGTGCGTCCTTATACTTATTCTCATTCTGTTCCGGTACAAAATTATTCTCATTATAACCAATCTCTCGCACATCCTCTGGGAGCGAACTTTTATGAATCGGTATCAATATTGAATTACCGCTTCAGCGATTATCTCGATAAAATAATTCTTGAGTGGAAGCTCAACTATGCGATGTATGGAGCCGATTCAAGCAATGTAAATCTCGGAAGAAACATATTTACTTCCGACACAGAATTCCTGCATCCATATAGAAATTACATAGGGCAGGGAGTTCAGACAACACTCATATATAATGAAATCAGAATTTGCTATCTGATAAACCCGAGAACAAACATGCGTTTTGAATTAGGTTTCTCTGCAAGAACAGAAAAAACAGAGTTTATAAGAAAGCAAAGTACTTTTTTCTTTTTCTCGTTCAAAACCGATATTCTTAATCATTATTTCGATTTTTGAGATGATTTTAAAATTAATGTAAAATTTTTTTTAGTTTTGTATAGAATATTGGTATTGATTTTGCAGTAATCATAAAATACTTGAATGAAAAAATTACAAATTAAATCTACATATGTTATGAAAAAATCATTTTTATTATTTATATGTTCGTTGTTAATAAGCGGATTATTTGCTCAGTCAGACAGCACAAAAAGCGATAAAAAAATAAAATCAAAAGCAAAGGTTTTATTCAGCATAAACAGCGATATGTGGCTTAATGCCGAAAATGACATTGACATAAAACCAATATCGCTTGGAATGGAACTATTTTCTGTATCAAAAAAATATTTCGGTAAAAGTCCGGTTGGTATTATGTATGGATTAGGTGTAACCTGTCATAATATTAATTACAATATGTTCCTGAGTTATGATACTCTCAACAGAACCGTATTATCTAAAATTCCCGACTCACTTAATACGAAGAAAAATAAATTATCTGTTAGTTATCTTGACATACCCCTGGAAATATTTTTCTCACCGAAGAAAGGCAAAAGCTTTAATATTTCCGCGGGCATGAAAGCAGGATATTTAATAAATACGCACACAAAATATAAAGGAAAAAATCCTGACGGAAGTGGAAATGACCTGAAAACTAAAACAGCCAACATCAAAAACGTAGAACCTTTCAGATATGGCATTACGGGAAGAATCGGATATGGCGCTGTTTCTATAAGTTGCTATTACTCTCTCTCAAGCTTATTTAAAGAAGATAAAGCTCGACTGAAAGAATTTACTCCTTTCACTATTGGTATTACTTTTTTGTTCTTGTAATATAGTCAATAGTCAATGAGTGCTAATATTGGTATTTTCATTTCAGCGAATCATCCTAAAAAATAAATCTTGTAAGTATTTTTAAATACTTTTTCATTCTTTCACAAACTTTCCAACACTAACTCCGTTTTCGTTCATAACTTTTACAAAATATATTCCGCTTGGTAAATCACTAATATCCACTCGTAGCTCGTGGCTCATGGCTCGTAGCTTTTTTATTTCCTTTCCGTTTAAATTATAAACTACAACTTCGGTCTTCCGGCTTCCGGCTTCGGGCAATTCAATTGTTATTTTATCGTTTGCCGGGTTTGGGTAAATTCTCAACTGAGAAAAATTACTTTTTTCAACAATTCCGGTAGGCTCGCCGAATTTATTTTGTATTACATAATCAACAAGGATTTTTGCCTCATCGAAATTCATATAATAAAGCGGAAAACTTAAAGACACAACTTTGTAATCGGTTCCGATATATTCCACTCCCACGGACCTCCATTTCAAAGTTCCTGCGGCTGTTGTTGAATCGTAAAGAGTATAATATTTGTAAATAGGTGTTGCACCCGTATCGGCGAATAATGCTTCAACATTGGTGATGTGATGCAGATTGGTTGCAGGTGTTTTAAGTGTATCAATATAAATTGCGGAATAAGATGTTGAATAAGGTATGGCGCCATAAAATTCCGAATCTGTTCTTCTGTAAATCTGATTTATTTTCAAATAATCTTTCATGAAACTGCCTTTTTTGAAAGTATTTGAAATGCCGAGGTTATGCTCAATAGTTTTTGAAAACAAATCGCTTGTGATAAATAAATTCCCACCGCAATTCAGATATTCTTTTAATTCAGCTTTGTGACCATAAAATACAGAGCTTGTTTGATAATTTTCAACATGCCAGAAAATTGTGGAATAATTTCCGATTGCTGAAAGATCTATTGTTCCTGCTGAATTCGCATCATATTCAGTGTAACTATAACCTGAAAATAACTGTTTATAAAAATCATCAACCTGCGTGTCTGTCGGATTCAGCAAACCGCCATCCGAATCATCAACTATGAGTATGCCTGAATTCATAGGAAGTAAAACAGCACGACCTTCATTGCTGTAAAAACTTTCATTTGATGAACTGTCAATTACAGTTGCGACATAATAATAATAAACTCCTGTAGCCGCTGTATTATCAATATATGCAGTATCCGTTATTTCCGAAGAATTTAATTTTACATAACCAAGTCCGCTTGTTGCGCTTCTGTATAAATTATATCCTTTAATTTTTGCTTCTTCGCTCTTTTCCCACTTAACATTTATTTCTTTACCCGATGAAGCTGTCAAATATACCACCGGAAGCATGGTCGCGCTGTCTTCGTTACTGTAATAACTTTCGTTCATCAGGCTGTCAACTGTTGTTGCAACATAATAATAAATTCCCGCAGGTGCAACGTCAATATATGTGGTATCCGTTATTTCCGAAGCATTTATTTTTACATAGTTCTGACCGGCTGTTGTGCTTCTGTATAAATTATATCCTTTAAGTTTCGGCTTTGGATTTTTGTCCCATGAAACATTAACTTTCCTACCCGACATTGCTTGTAAATGTATTGATTGGTCGGCCTGCATTAACATGCCGCATGCAACCTTAATAACTTCGGCGCAATAGTCCATATTGTAGTTCGGAAGAGTATCGGAAGTTTTATGATAATATGGACAGAAATCATATTCTTGCAGGAATATTGAAGGATATCCTTTTTGCCAGAAAGAATAACTGTCAGAGCCGGTTAAGGAATTGCCCGCAACTACAGGACTAATAGAAGTATAATTTAAACAAATATGTTTTGCCAGATTGGTAACCCATTCACTTCCATTATAACTTTGAAGGTTCATTTTCCAGTTGCTTGGAGTTGATGAATAACTTATCATGTCGGAATTAACCACCATTAGGATGTTCATTGCGGAGTCAAGAGCTTTTTTGGCATAATCTTTACTTCCAATCAGACCGGCTTCTTCGGCGCCAAAAGCAATAAATTTAATTGTTGACCTTGGTATGTAGTTTTTCTTTTTGAATACGCGTGCAATTTCAAAAGTTGAAACAGTTCCTGAAGCATTATCGTCGGCTCCTGGGGCAATAACAATGGGACTTCCGGCTGCATAAGAATCATAATGTCCACATACAACATAAACATTTTCGGAGTTTGCATTGCCCTGCAAGGTTGCTATTACATTATACTGCCATGTGGTATCATATTGCAACGAATCCAGCACAACATCAGCATAACCAAGAGAAATAAATTTATTTTTAATCCACTTGGCAACTGAACGCCGGTTTGGATTTCGATAATAACGTGAACCGAAATCCTGTAAAGTTTGTATATAACTTTTTACACTGTCGGGATTTATTTCAGCAAGTGTATTTGTAATTGCAGTATCTGCGCGTAGTTGATTTTCCTGCGCATGAATTTTTATTTGTAAAAATCATGCACAAAAAATAATTGATAAAAATAGTTTCTTCATCTGTTTAAATTAAAAACAGCAATAAAGATATGATAAAAATTACCGGATAAAAAAATATTTGGAATTTAAATTTTTTCTTAAGACACACCCCTGTTGTCCCCTCTCAATATGGGACTCTAACGCACTAGCCTCGCTTTTTTTGCTCGTGCGTTTGCTGTCCCCTCCTTTTTTAAGGAGGGGAATTAAAGGGGTGGTATTTTAATATTATTAATTTTTCACAAACTTCCCCACACTCACTCCGTTTTCGTTCACAACTTTTACAAAATATATTCCGCCTGGCAACTTGCTCACATCTACTATCAGTTTGTCGTTTGTTGTTTGTCGTTTTAAAAGTTCTTGTCCATTCACATTATTAATTGTTATTGTACTTTGCTTTGCTGTTTGCGGGAGTTTTATTGTTATTTTGTTGGTCGCAGGATTTGGGAAAATTTTTAATTCACTTTTTTCTTTTTGTTTTTCATTTATCCATACTCCACCGTTTGTAGTTTTTAGAAATGTTCCAGAGTTGCCTACAGCATACCCTGTATTTGTATCAACAAAATAAACAGAATATAAACATTGACTTGTTCCGCTTGTTTGTGATATCCAGCCAGTACCTCCATTTGTGGTTTTGATAATTGTACCATTTCCACCTACAGCATATCCTGTATTTGCATCGGCAAAGTAAACAGAATATAAATCAATTGTTCCGCTAAATTGTGATGGCACCCAGCTTATACCACCATCAATAGTTTTGAGAATTGTGGCTTTATATCCGACAGTATATCCTGTGTCAGAATTTGTAAAAAAAACTGAATTTAAAGCCTGTGTGCCATTTGTTTGCTTTGACCAGCTTTTCCCATAATCAGTAGTTTTCATGATAATTCCATTCTGTATGCTCGTATATGCAAACCCTACCGCATAGCCCGTACTTGCATCCCTAAAATAAACTGAAAATAACGTACAGCCTTGAGCACACTGGCAATAATATTGTGTTTTCCAATTTATACCACCATCCGTGGTTTTAAGAATTGTTTCATTTGCACCTACTACATAACCTGTGTCATTATTTAAAAAATAAGTTGAAGATAAATTATCAGGGGAACCAGGATAAAGTGGTGCCCATTCTATTCCTCTGTTTGTAGTTTTTATTGCTGCACCATTTTGTCCTACGGCGTATCCCAAAGTATCGTTTGGAGAATAAACAGAATATAAACAATATCCCGCACCACAACTTGCGCAAAACCAATTATTTCCTCCATCAGTAGTATTACAAGCAGTTCCGTCACAACCAACTACATACCCATTATTTAAATCTGTAAAATAAACTGAAATTAATCCCTCTCCTGTGAAATTACTTAAAAACCACTGAGCATTTATATTATTTGATGCAAAAAATATTAGTAGCAAAAAATAAATTTTTTTCATTTTTTTATTTCTCACATTTTATTATTTTTCCGACACTCACCTCTTGTCTTTTCAAACCAGTTTATATATTCTTTAATACTGTTTATTACCACTTCAATATTATATTCTATTTCTTTGTTTGTAAACCGCAAAAAAGTAATTCCGAAATTTTCAATTTTATCTTGTCTGAAAACATCTTTTACTTTATTATCTTCTGTATTGTGAACCGAGCCGTCAATCTCAATAGCAAGATATAGTTCACAACAATAAAAATCCACAATATAACTTCCCAATGGTTTTTGCCTATGAAAATCATATCCTTTAATTTGTTTTCCTTTTAAATATTTCCATAATATTTTTTCTTGTTTAGTCTGATTATTTCTAAACCCTCTTGCTATTTCTTTTAATACAGGTTTGTATGGAATTATTTCTCTTTGCATTTTTATTTTGTTTTAAAAGACACACCCCTTGTTTTCCCCTCTCCAGAGGGGAAGCTCACACACCTGCCTCGTTTTTTGTATTCATTAAATTATTATAGCACTGTCCTAAAGCCCTCTCTCGAGAGAGGGTTTGGGTGTGTGTCCTTTTTTATTTCCTCACAAACTTCCCCACACTCACTCCATTTTCGTTCACAACTTTCACAAAATATATTCCGCCTGGCAACTTGCTCACATCTACTATCAGTTTGTTGTTTGTTGTTTGTCGTTTAAAAAGTTCTTGTCCATTCACATTATTAATTGTTATTGTACTTTGCTTTGCTGTTTGCGGGAGTTCTATTGTTATTTTGTTGTTTGCGGGGTTTGGAAAAATTTTAAAATTGTTTTTTTGATTCTTTTCAGAAACTGACGAAACGCAATTTGCAATTTCAAGTGCTTTTTCCAGCACTTCATCTCTTCCATGTCTGACGCCATCAATAGTCGGGTAAGCGACACTATCTGGAACAATTCCTATTCGTTGAGTGCTGTCGCCATTAGGGTAATAAACTCCTAAATTCGTAAATCCAGTGTGAATATCCAGACTCAAATTAAAAGATGTAACATTACCGTCTGCTCCTGCTGTTTGGCTTCCTACAATTGTTGCGTTTGGCATTGCTTTTAATATCATACAACTGAATTCTGCCTGGCTCAGTGTTTCTTCATTACACAAAATAATCACATGTCCTGTATAGGATGATGGATTGCTATTTAATCCAAGAGAGTCGTAATACCATGAATAAGTACCAGGGTATGTAACATCAGGTATAGTAAGTTTGGAGAAACATCTGCGGTCAGGATACATTAAATCTGCTATTGGCCATGCCGTTCCATTTGGATAATTTCTTATATCAAAAATTATTGAAGTTGTATTTTTAAGTTCATTATACATATTATTAACATCCGATGTTTGTAAATTAGCCATATTGACAAAACCAACATTGCAATCCCATTTTTTCCATTTAATAGAACTTAATGTGTCGTTAGGATAATAGTTCTCAGTAGCATATATTCTGGTAGAATTTTTGGTCTCGTTATTACCCAAACTATCCTTATAAACAATTTGAATTGAAGAATTATAAGTGCCTCCTAAAATATATTTACACATAAGTTTTTTAAAAATAGAAGAATTTCCTGCAGAAATATAAGGACGAAGGCTGTCTTCCCATTGTGTTGTTGTTTTACTATCAATTGATATGATTACATCTCCTTTGGAAATACCTGCAACATTTGATTTTACAACAACATAATTATTTTGAATATATCTTAAAGTAATCCAGGGAACATAATAACCCGGAAAAGAAAATACATTACCATAAGTACATAATTCAACATGCTCATCATTTGCATTCGCGGTTATTTTTTTAAAAGACTTATAAAATCCGGTGTAATCAGAATCCGTTGTAATAGGTAATATATTATTGTATAAGGTGCTGTCCCATGGCATATCCAGAGCATAATTGTATGGATTAAAATAATTAATGATGTTCCAATATTTAAAAATAATCATCAATCTTGTAAATTCATCAGGATAGTTTGCATAAATATTATAATTTATCATAGGGTCGTCATAAGGAAATACCAACCATCCTTTGTAACTGGGTGATGAATAATCATTATCCTTTACCCAGCATATTGAATCTGGTCTGAAATTATTTTTTATTGTATCAAGTAATGTTTTTACATCGGGGCGAAAGATAGAGTCATTTATCCATCCGAAATTTCTGTTTCTTTTTAGTTCAGGAGGCAAAGTATCAGGAAGCGGAGCAACAGCAATATCCATTGGTCCGGCAGCATTCAGCATCGTGTCAAGTGCATTATTAAAATCATCTTTTGTAACTGCATTTTTTATTAAAGGCAAAGTGCCAACCAAGACGCTATCCCAATTTACTTCACAATTTGAAACTTTCGAATGAAAATATTTTACAAATCCCCAAACCTTACAACTGTAATAAAGTTTTTGCTGATATGTGGGGTTTTGTGAATAAGTTGTTGTTACTGTATAACAAAAAATTAAAAAAATAAATATCTTTTTCATTTTTTGGTTTTATAAGTTATTGCAGATAAGCATTTTCAAATATACAAAAAAATATTTGAAAAGTTTAATTTTAAAGATTTTATTTGCTTGAAGATAAAAAGGAAAGTCTGTAAAATGAAGTTTTTCTTAACCACAAAGGTTACTAAGGTATTCACAGAGGTACACGAAGTATTTTTGAAATAAGACACACCCCTTGTTTTCCCCTCTCAAGATGGGACTCTAACGCACTTGCCTCGCTTTTTGTATTCATTAAATTATTATAGCACTGTCCTAAAGCCCTCTCTTGAGAGAGGGTTTGGGTGTGTGTCCTTTTTCATTCCTTCACAAACTTCCCCACACTCACTCCATCCTCGTTCACAACTTTTACAAAATAAATTCCGCTTGGCAAATTGCTGATATCAACTCGCAGCTCGTGGCTCATGGCTCGTAGCTTTTTTATTTCCTGTCCGCTTAAATTATAAATACTGACTACTGAATACTGACTACTGAATTCTATTGTTATCTGCGTGTTCGCAGGGTTTGGGTAAATATGAATCTCATTTAAGTTATTTTTATTTTCAATACCTGTTGGTATAATATATTCAAAAGCGCCTATGTCGTATTTATTGCCTTGTGGGCGCAAAGTTTGGTTATAATCTTCAGTAACAATAATTGATGTTATTCCTGTATCAATGCAGGGTGAATTATTTGTTAAAGTATAATCAGGATTTAACAGCGGGTCGGCAGGAATTGAATGAGCATCCTGTCCGCTGGCGGTTTTGTAGGCAGTCCATTGGGTTGCAAAATCATAATTCGTACTAACTATTCTTGCTACCGGTCCTGATGATTCGTACCAGCAATTATAATCTATGGTCACTTTTGTTAATTCAAAATTATTATCGTAGCGCGAGCTGTAATCCGAAGATTCATAAAAAATATTATTTCTTATATAAACATTATTCGACTGTGAAACAAATCCCCAGAATATAAGATGTGTGCCGTTCGGGTCGGGGCGCTGAGAATGTCCCCAGCCGAAACCTGCATTCATGCAAGTATTATTTTCGAAATAAATATCGTGAAGAGAGCTGTTGGAAGGTCTTCCCCAGAGCTCATAAGAATATTCGCTGTTGTTTACAATGTTATTCCTGAAATAAATATTATAAGTTTCGTATCCCGAAGTAACCTCGCCCTGATGGGTTAAAGCTGCATCATAAACCTGGTTTAATACACAGCGTTCAACAATGTTGTCGTGAGCGGCGCTCCAGAACTCAACGCCGTTTCCGTACCGCACTTTTCCATCGCCATAGCCTACAAGATAACCACCGCCAATCCATGAAATATCCATATCTTTTATCCGGATGTGGTGAGTGTTGCCTCCGCCAATGCCGTGTGCCGCACCATAACGCAAATCAAGATTTTCGTATGTATCATAACTTTTGCCATTTTCGTCAATTATGTGCTTTGTCAGGGCAATTTCAATATTTGAATAAAAAGAAGCAGGATTTGAGATGGAATAAATTTTCAAAGTAACATTATCCTGGTCGTACCAGAATTTACCTTGTGCATTCACTTCTGCTTCGGTCTTCATTTTTATTCCGCAGAAAGATTCGTTATTAAAAATAATATTTCCTACATCAATAGAAATAAGTCCCGGGTCGCCGTCAAGTTCTTTAAAACTCAACGAGTCGAAATAAAAAGTTGCACCATCGGGAATAATATTGCCGAGTAAAAAATCAACTCTTGCATCGGTTGCTGTGGCATTTGATTTATAAAAGATTTCATAAGTAGCCCACGAAGTTGTAACATTTACCGCCTTTGATGAAGATGAAGAATATGACGTATAAGGCGAAACATTTTTCATTAATGCTATGCCGGCATATGGAATTGTAAATTGCTGTGATGCTTTTGCCTTGAAAATAAATTTATACCACTTTGCAGAAGTGATTGAGCAATTGCTTGCCCACAGCTGAATATCGGAATTTCCTGTTCCGTTATTGGTGCAAACTAATTTTCCGCCGCCGGGAGAAGTGTAATATTCTCCTGCTGTTGTAGTTCTTGAAAATACGCATGAAGCTCCATTTGTTGTATTGTGCCATTCATCCCAGTTTGAGGTATTGGCAGTAAAATCGGAATTTGGTAAAAGTTCGGAACCAACAGTATTGGCAGCTTGTTGCGATGTATGCCATATATTTCCTCCTTCATTCACCCAATCCGAAACAGAATTTTTTTGAATTGAACCAAGTAATTTTGGTTTGTTTCCTGTTCCATACGCACCATAAATTATGTTTCCCAAAGCCGTACCGCTAATTGGTATAAGATTTCCCCTGAATGTTTCTCCCCTTTTGAATAAAACAGAATCGCCGGCAATGAGGTTTGCAGAATTAACTCTTGCAATTGTTTTCCATGCTGTTGAAGGAGAAAGTCCGTCGTAAGTATCCATGCCATTTGTAGCATCAACGTAATAGTTTGTAGCGAAAGATATGTTAGAAATGAGGAGAAAAAGAATTACAAATAAATTTTTCATATTTTAAAATTGTTAAATTGCTGAATTGTTTAATTGTTTAAAAAATCGCATTTCACAAAATGCTAACATCTACATTTAATTTGTTTTTTTTATAAGAAGATAAACTTATAATTGCTTTAACTGATAAAACTAATATTAGCAATTTAACAATCAAACAATTTATACTATTTTTTCAAATCAATTTTCAGATTTAATTCTTTAAGTTGCTCTTCGGAAATCTGAGAAGGAGAATCTATCATAACATCGCGTCCGGCGTTATTTTTCGGGAAAGCGATGTAGTCGCGTATGGAAGTGCCTTCACCGAAAAGTGCGCACCAGCGGTCGAAACCGAAAGCGATACCGCCGTGAGGAGGGGCGCCGTATTCAAAAGCATTCATCAGAAAACCGAATTGCTCCTGTGCTTCTTTTTCGGTAAAGCCGAGAACTTTGAACATTTTATTCTGCAGTTGTTTGTTATGAATTCGTATTGAGCCGCCGCCGATTTCAACGCCGTTAATGACAAGGTCGTAAGCATTTGCTTTCACAACAATAGGATTATGGTCGAGAAGCGAAATATCTTCGGGTTTGGGAGAAGTAAACGGATGATGTTTTGCATAATAGCGGTTCATTTCTTCGTGCCATTCGAACAATGGAAAATCCAAAACCCAGAGGGGGCAATATTTTTTATTATCTTTCAAACCTTTCCTGTCGGCCATTTCCAGACGAAGTTCGCCAAGGCATTTACGGGTTTTGTCTTTTTGTCCGGCAAGAATTAAAATCAGGTCATTTTCTTTTGCATTGAATTTTGCGGCAATTTTTTTCAAATCTTCCTGCGCAAAAAATTTATCAACAGATGATTTATAAGAACCGTCTTTTCCAATTTTAACATATACCAACCCGCTTGCACCTATCTGGGGTTTCCGCACGAAGTCGGTGAGTTCGTCGAGTTGTTTTCGTGTGTACTCTCCGCATCCTTCTGCGCAAATTCCCACAACAAATGCAGCTTCATCAAAAACTTTAAATCCTTTTCCTCTTGTAACATCATTAAGTTCCACAAATTTCATTTCAAAGCGGATATCGGGTTTATCGGTACCGTAATATTTCATAGCATCATGATACGACATCCGTGGAATTTTTTCTATATCAATTTTTTTTATTTTTTTGAACAAATGTTTTACGAGTCCTTCAAATGTTTCGAGAACACCTTCCTGTGTGGCAAACGACATTTCGCAGTCAATCTGTGTAAATTCCGGTTGGCGGTCGGCGCGGAGGTCTTCATCGCGGAAACAGCGTACAATCTGGTAATACCTGTCGTAACCTGCTACCATCAGCAATTGTTTGAATGTCTGGGGTGATTGCGGCAATGCATAAAATTCTCCGGGATTTATACGTGAAGGAACAACATAATCGCGTGCTCCTTCGGGAGTTGATTTAATCAAAAACGGTGTTTCTATTTCAATGAAGTTTACCGAATTAAGATATTCTCTTGTTGCACTTGCCATTTTGTGGCGCAATTCGAGATTATTTTTATTCACATTTCTGCGTAAATCGAGGTATCTGTATTTCATTCGCTGTTCCTCGCCGCCGTCTGTGTCATCTTCAATTGTAAATGGCGGAAGTTTTGATTCGTTAAGTATTTCGAAACTGTCAGCGATAATTTCGATTTCGCCTGTGGGAATTTTTAAATTTTTATTGCTTCTTTCGGCAACGGTTCCTATAACGGAAATCACAAATTCCCTTCCAAGTTTTCTTGCTTCTTCACATAAAGCGGAATTCGTGTCCATGTTAAAAACAAGTTGGGTTATTCCGTAGCGGTCGCGCAAATCAATAAAAGTCATTCCTCCAAGGTCTCTTGAACGCTGTACCCATCCGCATAAAGTAACTTTATTGTTTTTGTCTTTAATCGTCAGTTCTCCGCAAGTGTTTGTTCGTAACATATTTTAAAATTAAAAGATTAAAAAAATATTTATTTTTCCAAAGTAAAATTAACAGGCATAATGAACTGAACTTTGACAGGTTTGCCCGATTGTTTTCCGGGCTTCCATTTGGGCATTAATTTGACTACCCGCAAAGCTTCTTCATCACATACTTTTTTGATTCCTTTTCTTATCTGTGCATTCGTAACATTTCCTTCCTCATCAATAATGAAAGAAATCAACACCGTACCCTGAATTCCTTTTTTCTTGGCTTTTTCGGGGTATTTAATATTTTCGCCTAAAAATTTTATCATTGCTTCTTCTCCGCCAATATATGCAGGCATTTCTTCAACGACAGTGTAAACCGGAGTGGCAACAGCAGGTTTTTTCCCTTGCGAAAAATTTTTACCAGCAAAACAAATTACAAGAAAAAAAATGAATAAAATATTTTTCATTTCCATGGGTTATTATGATTACAAATTTAGCAAAATAATTTACTATAAAAATTATTTCTTAAGACTTACGACTTGCTACTCACGACTTTTTAACCGTTAACTTATAAATATTTACCGTTTACTTATATGATGGTGTTGTTGCCTTATTTGCCATTTACTTCGACTTTTTGTTTTATTATGTTTACTTAAAACAAAATGTTGAACTAAAAAAATATGATTATGAAAAATTTAAAATTAACAGCAATGGTGATTTTTGGATTCTGTATGAATTCATTTTCGCAAAACATAGGTGAAATAAAAGGAACTGTGTATGACAGTGCCACGAATGAAACAGTTCCGGGAATAATAGTTTATGTTAAAGTAGGAGAAAATCTTATAGGAACAAATTCCGATGCAAACGGGAATTTTACATTGAAGCCGCTGAACTCGGGCAACTATGATGTTATTTTTTCTTATCAGGGGAAAATAAGGTGTACTTTATATTCAGTCAGAGTAAATACCGATAAGATAACTTTTCTGAATAACATTAAAATTAATCCTTATCTCGAATTAACTCCGGTTAAAATTGTTTGGGTGGATCCGCTTATTAATCCCGAGGACCCGGGCATAATACCAATACCTAATAAGCTTACGAAAAACCTTCCTGAGCCAAAAAACATAGGTAAAATAATTCAAATCATGATACCGGATGCTTTTGTAAAAGAAAACGGAGAAATATTTTTCAGGGGTTCGAGATCAGGAGATGCAGCGTATTATGTTGATGGAGTTAGAACTATTGAAGATAAAATAAATTTACCGGCTTCGGCTATAGGAAACATTGCAGTCTATACCGGGGGTGTTCCCGCAAAATACGGTGATTTTACCGGTGCGGTTGTATCCATAGAAACAAAAAGTTATTTTGATTCATACAAATAAAACAGAGCATGAAATGGTTTTTCAACATATTATTGATTCCGTTTTGCATGGAAATCTGTATTGCTCAAAGCATACAAAACAAAACCATTTCCTGTTTTGTAAAAGATTCGTCAACCGGAATTCCTGTGAGCGGAGTTTCAATAAAGGTTATAGAAACCGGCAATGGTACATACACAAATAATAAAGGATATTTTAAATTAAATATTAGTAAATTACCTGTTACGCTTATTGTTTCACATGTCGGTTATAACGAAAAGAAAATAAGAGTTGAAGATAATTATTCGGGGAAAAATGAAATTTTTCTTTCCCTGAAAATAAATTTTCTTCCAACAGTGACTATAAATTCAAAACCTGTTGAAAGTATAATAAAAAACAAACCTCTTTTTATTTCCGATTATGAACTTTATAATGATAAAATTTTATTAATAGCATACAGGGAGAAGAACTGTTTTAAACCCGCCGTTTATTTGATTAATTCCGAGGGCGATTCATTAAGTTCCACATCTGTTGAAAATTCCGGAAAGTTTTTTAAAGATTGTATGGATTATGAATATCTGATTACGAAAAATGCTGCTTTTCAGATTCATATTTATTCCGGAAAAATTCAGTTTCTTTTCCCTGTTTCTTCTAATAACCTTTATGAAAAATTAAAACCGTGCATCGAAAATATTAATGATAAGTTTTTTCTTCAGAAATATTATCAAAACGACCAGATTCTTGTGTATTACGACTATGATGACTCCGGTAATAAACTAAAAGAATTAAAAGTTATTACAGATGAAACCAATCTCAGAAGATTTTATGATGCGCACGGATTAATGCAGACACAAGGCATGAATGAATTTGAAGAACGTTTTGAAAAAATGTGTTTTTACAAACCCGTTTATTCACCATTGATAAAAATAAAGGATACTGTGATAGTTTTCAATTTAATTGATTCGAAAATTGAATTTTATTCCGAAACCGGCGATTTACTTAAGGAAACAAAAATTGACTTTCATAAAAACAGAGACTTTAATAACGAAATATTTGTTGATGAACAAAAAAATAAAGCATACGCATACTTCAAAAAAAATAATGTTTCGTCAATAAAAGAAATTGATTTATCAGATGGTTCAATTTGTAATGAAACTGTAATTCCCGATTATCTTTTTATAGAAAAAATTAAAATTAATAACGGAATTGTATATTTTTTGTATAAAGAAAAAAAGGAAGGAGAATACAAAAAATTATATAAAATGAAAATTTAGCTACGTATATATTTTCCGGAGCGTGTAACAGCGTTGATTAATTCTTCCCGTAGGTTTTTGTTACACGCTTTTTTATTTTAATGATACCTCTAAAAACCCGTCTCTCATCGTTGGACTGCGAAATCCAAATCCTCATTATTCCCAAATACTCGAATTTGCATCAAGCTAGATCATGAAGAAATTGTTATGATTACTATTT
Source organism: Bacteroidales bacterium (assembly GCA_029004185.1). Taxonomy (GTDB): domain Bacteria; phylum Bacteroidota; class Bacteroidia; order Bacteroidales; family JAHJDW01; genus JAQUPB01. The sequence goes on from JAQUPB010000020.1 coordinate 21,847, forward strand.
TATATCTTCAGAAGTCATGTTATTGACTTATTAAAGAATGCCACAAGGGCACAAGGACACTAAGTTACACTATGTTTTTCTTTGTGATACTTGGTGTCCTTGTGTCTTAGTGGCAATTTTTTTTAATTCATAATCTTAATTTATTACATTTGCAACAACAATTTAAAATATGAAAGAAGTAGCAATCGGAATAGACATTGGCGGAACCAACACCGTTTTTGGTATTGTTGACAGGCATGGGAGATGCCTTGCTAAAAATTCAATTTCCACAAATTCTTCAATTCCACCTGAAAAATTCTTTAAAATTTTACATGAAGAAATTGAAAAGACTTTAAAAAAAGTAAAAGAAAAAGTCGTATTAAAAGGCGTGGGCATTGGAGCGCCGAACGGAAATTTTTACAGGGGAACGATTGAGTATGCGGCAAACTTAAAATGGAAAGGTATTGTTGATGTTGTCGGGATATTGAAAAAATATTTTAATGTTCCCGTTATTCTTACAAACGATGCCAACGCTGCTGCTATAGGGGAAATGATTTATGGCGGAGCAAAAGGGATGAGGGATTTTATTGTGATTACCCTTGGCACCGGATTGGGAAGCGGAATAGTGGCGAACGGAGAATTGATATACGGACATGACGGATTTGCAGGCGAGCTTGGTCATACGACATACGATTACAACGGACGAAGATGCGGTTGCGGAAGGAAGGGATGTCTTGAAGCATACGTTTCAGCGGGGGGAATTAAAAAAACATTTATTGAACTTTTGAAATCAAAAAGTAATAAAAGCGAACTCCGTAAAGTTTCTTTTAACAAGCTCACAACCGAAATGATAAGCAAAGCCGCAAAGAAAGGAGACAAAATTGCGCAGGAAACTTTCGAAATAACAGGTAAAATTCTGGGCATAAAACTCACCGATACCGTTGTACATACAAGTCCCGAGGCAATATTTCTTTTCGGAGGCATTGCAAAAGCAGGCGATTTGATTTTCAAACCTGTAAAATATCATCTGGAAAAAAACCTTCTTAAAATTTTCAAAAACAAAATAAAAATTCTTCCTTCGGCTTTAAAAGACAGCGATGCGGCAATTCTGGGAGCTAGCGCACTTGTGTGGAAATCACGGTAGATTATACCAATTCTATTTATCAAAGGTAAACTTGAGGTAAACGTAATATTTTACGAATTAATTGCACATATTTTTTTAATCCAAATTTATAATTATTTTTGTGTGATTACTATTGACAATTTTGAGTAGACAGAAATAATATTCCGATTCAAAATTTTAACAAACGATGATAACTAAACGATATTTTTCCCTGATTTCATTTGTATTAATTGCAAATATCATATTTTCAGCAACCCCCCCGCAGCAAAGCGATAAAAGCACAAAGAAAATTGACAGCCTTGAGAAAGTTTTAAAAAAATCAAAAGAAAAAGATAAAGGAAGTATTTTAAATGAGATTGCAATAGAGTATTCGGGATTTTTACCGGAAAAGGCAATATATTATGCCAACGAAGCTTTAGAACTTGCTTTAAAATTAAAAGATAAACAAACGGAATTTTCTGCACTGGGCATAATAAGCAATGTTTATGCAATGCAGTCAAATTATAAGGATGCTATTTCTTATAGAATCAAAACACTGAAGATTGCCGAGAAAGAAAAAAATCAGGAATGGATTGCAATATGCTGTAATCAGCTTGGGAATATTTATTCAAGCCAGGGAAAAACCGATTCCGCCGTGTTTTTATATAACAAAGCGCTGAAAATTTATGAACATTTAAAAAAGGAACTGGGAATTGCAAGTCTGAATATTAACATCGGACTTATAGCTTATGAAAAGGGAGAATACGCGAAGGCAATGGAATGTTACCGTAAAACGATGGAGATTGCAAAAAGAATTAATGATAATGAAAATCTTGCTTATTCCTATCAGAATTCGGGAAACGTATTTTATAAATTAGGGCAATTGGAAAAGGCGATTGACTATTTTTTGAAAGCCGACAAGTTGCTTGAAGCTATGGGAAACAAAAATTACATTGCCGGAAATCTCATAAACATTGGCAACATGTATTTTTCGTGGAATAAATTTGACATATCAATCAGTTATTATGAAAAGGCAGTAAAAATATTTCAGGAAGTCGGCAATAAAAGAAATCTTGCTTCCTGCTACAACAATATAGGAAATGCATATGGTTCAAAAAAAGATTTTATCAAAGCCAATGAATATCTGCAAAAATCGCTTTCTATTTTAAAAGAACTCGGAAATAAAAGTGAAACAGCCAATACATTGCTTAATATAGGAATAAATTTTCAGTCGGGAAAAGAATATGATAAGGCAATGTTATATTATAAAATGGCAGACTCGATATATACAGTGTTGAAATATGAAGTTGGAATGGCAGAAGTTTATTTTAGTATGGGAGAATATTATAAAGATAAATCCGATTTCATGAAAGCATTGGAATATTATAATAAGAGTTTTGTTATTCATAAAAAATATAACCAGAAACCATCTTTGTGCAACGATTATGAAGCATTTTCCAATATATTTTCAAAAACCGGAAAATACAAAGAAGCTCTTGAATATTATAAGAAATATGTTGAATTAAAAGATTCGGTGCTTGACAAGGAAAGCTATAACAAACTTGTTCTTGCACAAACAAATTATCAGATCGAAAATCAGGAAAAAGAACTCCTTATCCAGAATCAGAAAATAGATTTGCTTACAAGAGAAAAAGAAATAAGTTCATATAAGATGTACTTGTTGATTACCGCCGTATTTCTGGTATTATTAGTGAGCGGATTGATATATAACAGACAGCGAACCGTAATAAAAAAAGATAAAGAGTTAATTGAGAAAAATAATAAATTACACGAATCGGAAAAGGCATTAATTGAAGCTGAACTGAATTTGAGAAATTCCGAATTAGAATATAAAAATAAGGAGTTGATGAACATCGGTATGAACATCATTCAAAAAAATGATTTTCTGGGAAGTCTGGTTGATAATCTTCACGCAATTGAGAAAATTTCTAAAAACGACGCAGCCCTGAACGAAATTAAAAAGCTTATAAAATTTATCAACCATAACCTGAATATTGAGTCGGAAAGAGAAGTGTTTATAAAACATCTTGAATTACTTAGCGAAGGTTTTTATTTCAAGTTATCGCAACAAATTCCTGATATAAATGAAAATGAAAAACGACTGATGGCATTGCTGAAATTCAATCTTTCATCAAAAGAAATCGCTTCGCTTTTAAATATTTCATCAAAAACAGTTGACTTTTACCGCCACAATCTGCGAAAGAAATTGAATATTCCCACTGAAAAATCAATTACGGATTACCTTAACGAATTGTAGTTTGATTTATATACGGGTTTTATACATATTTCCGATAAAGAATAAAAAATACTTAATATTATAAGATTAACGAATAAAATATTATTATAAAACCAAGCTTAATAACAAGTCAAGTTACACAGCAAGGCAAAGAGTATAAAGAAAATATTAAGAACATTTTTCAATATATTTTCTTGCATTTTCAATTTATATGCTATTTTTGTTTGTATATTTAACAATATATTCAGAGAAAATAATTGTTTAACTTAATTTTTCAAAAAATCAAAAAAATTATGAAAAAATTTACTTACTTAACAATGCTCTTGTTAGTTTGTTCAATAGCATATTCACAGCAGCAAGCTCCGCAGGTGCCAGTTGCTAATCTCACAATAAACATGTCTCTCGAAGAAAGAGCGGCACAATCAGATTTAATTATCGAAGGCAAAGTAATAAACCAGAATTCATACAGAAATAATTCCGGAGAAATGATTTATACTTCAAATATTATTGAAGTGTATAAAGTTTTTAAAGGAATAGTACAATCGGAAACCATTGAAGTAGTTACAATTGGCGGTGTTGTTGACGACACCTGGATTCAGGTTGAGCCAAGTTTACAACTTGAATTGGGAAGCACCTGCGTTGTTATGTGCAGCTATGCCGACCAGAAAGCAGTTAACTTTATGAATACTGCTAAAGTAAACAAAAGTACTCTGATAGGGTTTAATTACAATAACCCACTAGGTTGCATAAAATATAACTTAAATGATTTTGTTGCATCCGACGGTTTGAATGTTTATAAAGACATAAATACCGAAGTTTACGCAAAACTCGAATCTCTGGCAGGAAGCAAATCCATTGATTTCGGAAAGTTTGATTACAATCAATACATGAAAGAAGAACTGAAAAGCAGAAGCACAAAAGCTGCTCCTGCGATTACATCAATAACCCCGACATCAATACCGGCCGGACAAAAGCAATTTTTAACGATAAACGGTTCCGGTTTTGGGGCATCACGTACAGCAGGCTCATCTACTACATATGTTAGTTTTTACAACCCGCAGGATGGCGGCGCAACATGGCAAAGCCTCTGGGATTCGGGAGTTGCTAATGATAATCTGATGTACAAAAGCTGGAGCGATACAAAAATTGAAGTTTATATAATTGCCCGCAACAGTACTACCAAATCAATATGGTCCGGTACAGGTCCGGTTAGAGTTACTGCTAGCAGTACTTCTGTTACAAGCAGTCAAACTCTTACAATTCCATATGCTTCTTATGAAGCCCTTACCACTATCGGTTTATGGCCTGCCGAACTTGCTAATATGAATGGCAGTGGAGGATATACATGGCATCCGTATACTGACATTGCAGGCAACGCTAATGCTCTGGCGTGTTTTACAAGGTCGATTGAGAAATGGTCATGCGAAACCCATATCAACTGGGTTGTAGGTTCTACTACTACTACATCGACATATGGGCAAAACGCTGAATGCATGATAAGGTTTGCCATTCCGGCCGATGCCATGCCAACCAACATATTAGGATGGACTGCAACCACATGGAGAGTGCAGTGCGGAACAACTTCTACAGATAAAAGATGGTACCATGCCGAATGGGATATAGTAATGAATACACAAATGGTTGTTGGTGGCACTACTTATACCTGGAATTTCACACAAGGTAATCCCACTTCTTTACAATACGATTTTGAATCTGTAACAACTCATGAACTCGGGCATTGCCACGAAATAGGTCATGTAATTCAGTCTGGCAATTTAATGCATTATTCACTTTTTAATGGAGCAACTGCACGGTTGCTGGGACAAAATGCAGATGCCGGCGACTTCGTTGTAACCGAAAGCATCGATGCTGCCGAATGTCAGGGTACGCCAAGCATGACTGCAATGACTCTATACACTCCTGCTTCATGTTCAAGTACTGTTAGCAATAATATTGATAAAAATATTTTAGTAAGAATGTTTCCTAATCCTTCAGAAGGACATGTTAACATTGAAATTTCTCCTTCAGTAAATAATCAGGTGGAAAATATTAATGTATATGATGTTTTGGGAAATAATGTTATGAAGCTGAATAATTCCGTTGATGGAATTTATAATATGGATTTTACAGGATACAGCAAAGGGGTTTATTTTGTGAAAGTATTGTTTAATAACTCCGATGAAAATATTATGAAATTAATTGTTTATTAACCTCTTCGAGTAGAAGATTAAAATAAATCATATATAAAGGGTGTTTTGCCATTAAAGCAAAACGCCTTTTTATTTTATACCAACGCAATTGAAAAACCCGAAAACAAGAAAAAATATATCATTATGCAATAAAAAACTAAGATATAATATAAGAATATTTACTGCTAAACTTATCGATATTGCTTATTAATGTGCTATTTTTGTTTGCTTTTTAACTAAGAACTAAATTATTTATTTATTAATCTCTAAACCTCATGACCATGAAAAAGAGAAATTTACAATTAATCATCAAAGTGTTTTTTGTTTTGTTCGTATTTAATGCATACGGGCAAAATACTGTTAAGATAACTCAAAGCAACATAAATCAAAGAGTTGCGCTAGCCCAAAATCAAATTCTTGAAATAAATCTTCCTTCCGAATCAGGAACAGGCGGATATAGCTGGAACATAAAAAACTTAAATAAAAACATTGTTGATCAATTCGGCGATTGGGAGTATGTTTCCGACAGGAAAGAAGGCGAACTTATTGTTGGCGGTCCCGGTAAACAAGTAATAAAATTTTACGGTGTGTCAAAAGGAGAAACCGAACTAGAACTTGAATATGCACGTGTTTGGGAAAAAAACAAACCCGCTTTACAAACATATAAGATTACAGTTGTAAGTGAAGGCATTTACAACGGAACAGAAAAACCATACAACTCCGAACCGCTAAAAACAAATTATAAATATACTCCTTCAAAGGCGTACCCTACATCTTTTAACTGGCAGGACTTTGGTATAATGACACCAGCGACTGATCAGGGTAACTGCCCGAACTGCTGGGCTTTTGCAACAAATGGTGTTTTCGAAGCTTTAATTAAAGCAATGGATGCAACCGAAGTGGATCTTTCCGAACAGGCATTGTCGAATTGTCTTGCAAATCCTCCGGGATGCGGTGGCGGATGGTGTCAGTTTGCTTATTTGAAAAGTACGGGTAATGTTCTTGAAACAACCGAACCTTATCTTAATGGTAATGGAACCTGCGTTACTTACCCGAGTTATCCATACAAAGCCCTTGATTTTAAACGATTCATCTCTTATGATTCATGGCATTATGCTCCTACTGATGCTAACGGAGTTGTTATAGGTACATACGTTGATACAATTAAAAAATATATGTATAAATATGGTCCTATATGGGCAGTGGGAAGACTTGCCACTTCAAAATTTGATTCTTACAGCGGAGGAATTTTTGCTGATACTTTCGGGACAGCAAAACAGCAGTTTGACCACGCTATTTTACTTTGCGGATGGGATGATAACGCCGGTGACGGTTACTGGGTAATGAAAAATTCGTGGGGTGACGGCTGGGGTGTAAACGGATTTGGACTGGTAAAATGGTTTCCTAATACTGCAATTGGTATGGACCCTTACTATTGTATATATAAAAATGGTCCTCTTACTTCTGTCATTTCATCAACTACTAATGATGCAGTTAAAGTATATCCGAACCCTAGTGACGGAAAGTTCACAATAAGGCTAAATAACTTGTCGGCAGGAGATAAAAACCTTGTGATTGAAAATGTACTTGGTCAGAAAATTTATAATGAAACTTTTGACCAGACAACGTATAATAAAAAATTTGATTTTACAAATTATTCAAAAGGCATATATCTGGTAAGATTATCAGATAAAGATCGTTCTTTCCTTACTAAATTAATAATTAAGTAAATTTAGTTCTCATGGTCGGAAAAGGTGCAGACGAAAGTCTGTGCCTTTTCTATTTTATAGGGTGGTTAATAAAATTGAAACAGCAGCTTAAAAAAAGGAAAGAAGATTATTTTTAAAAAATTATAGATTTAATAATAGATGCTTTGCGTTCTTGGCAATTTCTCTGCGGTCTTTGCGTGAAATTTTTAATTGTTTCTCGCAAACCTGCCTGCCGGTAGGCACGGAACACAGAGGTTTTCGCAAAGTTCGTAAAAAATAAAAGGAGTAACATTCGATATTTTTTTAATAATATCTGAACATTAATTTAAGGATGATAAATAAAATAGAAAAAAAGGAAATTGTTCAACTACTTCAATACAAAAAGCAACATCAGAATAAAATACCGACAGTAAGTGAAACAAAATTTGAAATTGCGTTTTGTTGTAAAGCAACTCCTTTCACATCTTTAAGATTTTTAGAATCTTTTTTCAGGACATTTGTAAAACCATTGTTGTAATTTACTCCTACAACCAATGAAGTTGTACCTGCAAGATTAAGTTCAAAACCAAGACCTATATTGAGTGCAAGCCGCAGGAAGTTAATGTCTTTTTGGATATCAACCGATTCGTTTTTTGTTATTGTATTTGTTCCCTGCACTGTGCCTTCATCATCACCAAAAGCTTTGATTTTAAATCCGGCATCAACGCCGAACTGTCCGTAATAAGTCATGGCTCCGATTTCATTTGTTCTGAGCTTTAAAAGTATGGGAAGCGTAATATATCTTAATCTATAGGTTCGCGTTTTTAAATAAAATTTATTGGTGTCTTTATCGGGAATGTAATATGTCGAATCAACATCCGGAGCTGTTGGGAAACCCAGTACTCCACCGTTATTGTTTATTTCAACACCTGTGGAAAAAGCATAATTGGAAGTAAAGTTAAAATCTGTCATAAGTCCATAAGCAAAAGAAAATTTAGGTGGTTTAGCTTCAAATGCTTTGTTGTCGGGTTTTAGCCATGCAAAAGCAGGAACAGCTTTTAACCCGAAACGGAAATTTTTATCATTTGCTTTACTTTGCGAATAACTCGCTTCGAAGAAAAATAATGATGCAATTATAAAACAAAATATCTTTTTCATACTTTTGATTTTTGATTAATAATTATTGCAATATTAATAAAAATTTTTAAAATGAAGCATTATATCCTGACATTATTATGCATATTACTTTTTTCCTGTCATTCAAAAAAAGAAAAGACAGATGTTGATGTCAGCAAAGTTAAAATTGAAAATATTGAAATAAAAAGGCTGGATAAGGATTTATTTATAAATGACGCCCGGTCACTAAAGGCAAAATTGC
>JAQUPB010000021.1 GCA_029004185.1 Bacteroidales bacterium
GGGCAACACCGCCAAGTGTTCCTGCCGATAAAGTCGGTCGTATATATGCATTGGGATCATTGGCGAGTTCTTCCATCCTTGTTTTATCGCCGAGAATACAGCCTTTTGTTTTTTTACTGCTCGGGTCAATTGCAAGCACCGCAACTTTTCTTCCCAGTGATGTAAGGTATTTTCCGAACGCTTCAATGAAAGTGCTTTTGCCTACACCGGGTATTCCGGTAATTCCTATTCTTATTGATTTTGCAGAATGAGGCAGACATTTTTCAATTATTTTCTGCGAGGTAACATAATGGCGCTGATGTGAACTTTCAAGCAATGTAATAACCCTGCTTAAAATTGTTCTGTCGCCTTTCAGAATGCCGTCAACATAAAATTCTGTTGAATGCAGTTTGTGCCGTTTTTGTTTTATTTTTTTTAGTGCATCAGCATTTATTGAAGGCGGCTGGTTTATGCCCTCATTGACTTTCAAAGCAGAATTCTGATTATTTTCGGATTCTTCCATGATTTGTAAAATTACAAAAAATAATCTAACATATTTTAATATTTGTTATTTTCAGAGAAATGATTTTGGCAATTTCATTTCATCGCTTCCTCCGCTACCCCTACCTCCTGAAGGTGCAAGCTCACGCACATTATTTTATTATTATTTATTAATTTTTTTCTTCACAAATTCACAATTTCACCACTTCACAATTTTTTTAAACAAGGCACTTAACTAAAAATTGTAATAGTAATTTCCCTGCTGCTGCCGTAGTTTCTGAATTCGCAAAGATATATTCCCTGCCATGTTCCAAGGTTGAGTTTTTTATTTGTAATGGGTATTGTTAGCGAACATCCGAGAAGCGATGATTTTATGTGTGCCGGCATATCGTCGGTTCCTTCGGTTGTATGAGAATAATACGAACCTTCGGGAACAATGCGGTTCATGATGGTTTCAAAATCTTTCCTTACAGAAGGATCGGCATTTTCATTTATTGTTATTGCGGCAGAACAATGTTTCAAAAATAAATTCAATAATCCTTTTTCAGGCAATTCGCCGCATTCTTTTAAAATAATGTTTGTGATTAAATGATATCCTCTTTTGCAAGGAGGGAGAGTTATTTCGAGTTGTTTAATCATATAAAATTTAGGATTTGGGATTTGCGATTTGAAGTTTAAAGTTAAAAAACTCTATGCCCTCTGCTCTCCGCTCTCTGCCCAACAATGTCACAAATTATAATTTGCAATTATTTTTTTTACTATTAACAATTAACCATTAACCTTTTTCACACAAAATTCCACAACTTCTTTTACAAGTTCATAGGTGTTTTCAAAAATTTTATTAAAATCTTCTTTTCTTTTCCATTCTGCTTTTGTAATGTCCTCGGTCAACTGTGGCGTCGGATTTTCATCGGTTGCATTAAACATTTCAAACCAGTATGTTTTCTTGAGAACTTTATAAAATCTTCTGAAATAAATATGATATGTGGGGTTAAGTACTCTTATTATTTTCAGGTCATTTATTCCGCATTCTTCATTTACTTCACGCAGTGCAGCATCAGTGATTTCTTCTTTTCTTTTTAACTTCCCTTTCGGTAAATCCCATTTTCCGCGACGAAAAATAAAAAGATATTCTCCTTTACTGTTCTTTACCATTCCGCCTGCAGCTTCAACTTCCCGGAAAACAGATTTAAAAATTTTCCATAATTCTTCCGCTGAATTATGTGTGATGATAAGTTTTTTATTTTTATCGTTTTTGAATTGCCGTATTATTTTTTTTAGAATTTTTACTGAAGTGAAATTATGGAAGTTAGCTTCATCACCGATTTTATCGGTATTTTGCTGAAGACAAATTAATTTGTTATTTATAAAAACTTTATACATTTGCACAAATGTAATTTTGTAAACTATGATAAAAAATAAAGATACAAAATTAAAAGTAGCAGAATTTCTTTTACAAATTAAAGCAATAAAATTACAACCTCAAAAACCTTTTACATGGGCTTCGGGTTGGAAGTCTCCTATTTATTGCGACAACAGAGTAATTCTGTCTTATCCAAAAGTAAGAACATACATACGGCAGGAATTTTCAAAAGCAATAATTGAAAATTTCGATACTCCCGATATTATTGCAGGTGTTGCTACAGGCGGAATAGCTCACGGCGCTCTTGTTGCGCAGGAATTGAATCTTCCTTTTATTTACGTGCGTTCCGAAGCAAAAAAGCATGGTCTGACAAATGTCATCGAAGGTTATTTCGAACCGAAACAAAATGTTGTTGTTATTGAAGACCTTATTTCTACCGGAAAATCAAGTTTGAATGTTGTTAAAAGTTTGAGAGAAGCCGGATGCATTGTTAAAGGAATGGCTGCAATTTTTACATACGGATTTAAAGTTTCGGAAGAAAGTTTTGCGAAAGAAAAATGCCCTCTTATTACTCTTACCAATTATCAGGTGTTGATTGAACAGGCATTTGCAAACGGAGTGATAACAGAAAATCAAATCGAATCACTTAACAAATGGTCGAAAGCACCCGACAAATGGGGAGCGTAAATAATTTGTGAAGTGGTGAATTTGTGAATTTGTGAAGAAAAAATTAACAGTAAAATAACGTGCGTGGGGCTGCCCCTTTAGGGGTTAGGGGTAAGAAGGAAATTTGTGAAGTGGTGAATTTGTGAAGAAAATAATATAGGAAAAACTCTAAACTGAAAACTGAAAACCGGAAACTGACTTATGACAAAAATAGAAAGCCAAAAAGTACCAATCAATAATTCTTCAGAGAAGATTTTTAATTTTTTATCCGATTTCAACAACTTTTCAAAGCTGATGCCGGAACAGGTAATTAATTGGAAATCTGACGAAAACGAATGTTCTTTCACAATAAAAGGGATGGTTGATATTAAAATGCAGATTGCAGAGAAAACTCCATATTCAAAAATAGTTTACAAATCGGCAAAAGGTTTTTCTCTTGATTTTAATTTAATCTGCGAAATCGAAAAAGTTGAAGAAACAAAGTGTAATGCAAAACTTTATTTCGAATCGGAACTAAGTCCCTTTCTTAAAATGATGGTCGAAACCCCGCTTCAGAATTTTGTTGATATACTTATTAAGAAATTAAAAGAAGTTGGAGAGAAGAGTTAATTTGTGAAGTAATTTTAAATTAAGACACACCCCTGTTTCCCCTCTCGAGAGGGGATTCTTGCACACTTGCCTCACTTTTTCCTCAATCTGATTCTAACGTACACAGTAAAGCCCTCTCTTGAGAGAGGGTTTGGGCGTGTGTCCTTTTTCTCAAGACTTTCTTTAATTCACTGGTTATTAAACCGTAATTTTTTATTTTCAAAATAAGTTTCTATATTTGTGAACAAATAATTTGCATTTATATCTAACTAACTAAGCAGGAGGTTTTAACATGGCAAAAAATAATGAAAACGAAAATCTTACAATAAATCTTATAGGCACCGGAACTATCATAAAAGGCGACATAAAATCTAATGGTGATATAAGAATTGACGGCACCCTGATCGGTTCACTCGAATCAAAAGGGAAAGTTGTTGTTGGTCCTACTGGAAACATAGAAGGTGAAGTGAATTGTCAGAACGCCGATATATCGGGTATTGTGAAAGCACAGGTAACAGTTGCCGAACTCGTTACTTTAAAGACAACTGCTAAACTTACAGGCGACCTGCTTACAAACAAGCTTGCTATTGAACCGGGTGCAAACTTCTCTGGTACATGCAATATGAATGCGCCATCCAAGCAGTTTGGTGAAATCAAAAATGTTATTGTTAAAGAAAAAACCGAACCCCCTAAAGTTGAAACAACAATTTAATAATTACACCAAGTATACCAATCTGGCTTTTACGATGATTGTGATAATACTGGTAGGAGTATTTGCCGGATTTAAGCTCGATGAATTTTTGAAATGGAAATTTCCTGTTTTTACAGTCGTATTATCAATACTTTCAGTCATACTTGCAATATATTATGCAGTTAAGGATTTTATTAAAATGAAATGAGACTTTCAAAAACTTCATTAATAATCAGAACTTTTATTTTTTCGCTATGTCTTTTTATAATGGGCATTATTGAACATTTTGTTTTACATTCAAAATTTATTTCATCTCAGTTCTGGGCTTTATTAATTTTCTTTACTGCTGTTACAATAATTATTTTTTTAGTAATTGCAAGGCTTACTGAAATTCGTCCTGGGCGGTTCGTATCAAGTTTTATGCTTCTTACTTTTGTGAAACTTGTTTGTTTTATTTCTGTTATTCTGGCATATGTTTTTTATAACAGAAGCGATGCTGTGGCTTTTATTCTTGATTTTTTTGTGCTTTATGTTTTCTATTCGGTTTTTGAAATAATAGCAATAGTTTCCTATCTGAAAAAATAAACCGGAAATTTTTAAATAAAACTTATCTCAGAACATTTACACTGCCTATGCTGTCGTATTCTTCGCCCGAGTCGAAAGTAACCACAAGACGATAAACATAAACTCCGATTTGTACAATTTCACCTTCGTATTTTCCGTCCCAGCCCTGGATTTGCGAGGTGGTTTGAAAAATCAATTCTCCCCATCTGTTGAAAATAAGAAGCTTGAATTCTTTCATTTCCTGGTCAATGGAAGCATTAAAGTTATCATTCAAACCGTCTCTGTTTGGCGAGAATGAATTAGGAATGTATATGTGAGGTCTTGGTTTCAGCACTATTTCTTTCTGAATCATGTCTGTGCACCCGTCAGAATTTGTAACTATAAGAATAATGGTGTAAGTTCCCGTATTGTCATAAGTATGAGTAGGGTTTTTATCGGTCGAAGTGCCTCCGTCACCGAAACTCCATGACCAGCTTACAATGTTACTTGCCGAAAGGTCGTAAAAGTAAGCTATATCAACATTTACAGGATCCTGCTGATAATAAAAATCGGCAGTAGGACCCGGATTTATTGAAACGGTTTTTGTTATTGAATCTTTACATCCGTTCAAATCGGTAACACGAAATTTAACAAAATAATTTCCGGTGTTCAGATATGTATGCTGAGTATTTTGTGTGATATCACTGGCGTTGTCTCCGAAACTCCAGTACCATGAAGAAATCTGAGATGGCGGTTTATCGCAGGTGCCTGAGAAAATCGTCGGCAGTCCGAAACAACCTGCACTAAAACTGAAATCATTATGTGGTGAAATATTTACATTTACTAAAACATTATCGGTTGCCACTCCGCACGAATTAATTGCACTTACTGTATATACAGTTGTCTGATTGGGTGCAACAACCATACTTTGCGCACTTGTTCCGTTGCTCCATACAAATACTCCCGAACCTGTCGCTGAAACTGTTGTTTGTGTTCCCGAACATATTGTTGCATCCTGACTGGCAACAACCGTCGGAGGAGATAATACCGATACCACTACCTCATCTGTTGCAGAGCCGCAGTTGCTTGTGACGGTGAGTGTGTATGTAATTGTTTGGGTAGGAGAAATTAAAATAGTTTGCGTTGTCTGCCCGTCGCTCCAGATGTAAGAATTACCGCCATTTGCAGAAAGATTAATATTATTGCCAAAACATACAGAAGTGTCTTTGCCCGCATTGGCTGTTGGAATGGTGGTAGTTGTAATTATAACATAATCGGTTGCTTCACCACAGTTGTTTATTGCAGAAACAACATATGTTGTCGTATTAATAGGCGCAACCGTTATTGATGTGGTTGTTTCTCCTGTGCTCCATGAAAAATTTCCGATTCCGTTTGCTACAAGAATAGATTGTGTTCCCGAACAAATTGATAAATCCGGTCCTGCATTAACCGATGGTAAAGGTGCAGCATCCACAACAACATCGCCTGTGGCAGAGCCGCAGGAATTGGAACTTATAACCGTGTATGTGGTTATTTGTGTCGGCGAAACATTTATTGATGAAGTATTCTGACCGGTATTCCATGTATAATTTGTGCCTCCGGTAACTGTTAAAATTATGTTGTTTCCGAAACAAATAATAGTATCATTATTTGTAACTGCTGCGGGCAAAGGATTAACAATAACGACAACGTCATCGGTGACGGTGTTGCAGGAATTGGAAGCTGAAACAGTATAAGTTGTTGTTTGAACCGGCGAAACCATTATTGAGTTTGTTGTTTCTCCGCTTGACCATGAAAAACTTCCGTTTCCGCTTGCAACAATTGTAACTTGCAAGCCCAAACAAATTGTCTGGTCTGTTCCCGCATCAACAGATGGCTGTGGAATAACAGTAACTATAATGGCATCTGTTGCTGAGCCGCAGGAATTGGTGCTTGTAACAGTATATGTTATTGTTTGAGTCGGTGAAACATTTACTGATGAAGTATTCTGTCCCGAACTCCATATATAATTCGTACCTCCCGTAACAGTGAAAATTACATTGTTTCCGTAACAAATAGTGGTATCATTATTTGTAACCGCTGCCGGTAAAGGATTAACCGTAACAACAACATTGTCGGTAACTGTATTGCAGGAATTAGAAACCGAAACAATATAAGTCGTTGTTTGAGTCGGTGAAACCGTAATTGAGTTTGTTGTTTCTCCGCTTGACCATGAAAAATTTCCGTTGCCGCTTGCAGTTATTGTAACCTGCGAACCAAAACAAATTGTTTGATTTATTCCGGCATCAACAAAAGGTTGGGGAATAACAGTAATTACAACGGCATCACTGGCAGAACCGCATGCACTTGTTGCTGTTAATGTATAAGTTGTTGTTTGTGTCGGGGAAACGGAAATTGTCTGAGTCGTTTGTCCGGTACTCCACGAATAATTAGTACCTCCGTTGCCTGTTAAAACAATATTATTTCCCGAGCAAAGAGTTGTGTCTTTTCCTGCATTTGCAGTTGGCAGAGCAGAAATAGTAACAACTACATCATCGGTTGCTGAACCGCAGGCAGTGGAAACCGTAACAACATATGTTGTTGTCAGCGTTGGTGAAACGGTTATTGAATTTATTATTTGACCGGTTGACCATGAATAAGTTGTTCCGCCTGTGGCGGTGAGGTTTACAGAAGTACCTGAGCATACATTCTGGTCGCCTCCTGCATTGGCAACAGGTAATGGTGTTACGGTAATTATTACATTATCAGTAATGGTTTCGCAGGAATTAATTCCGGTAACAGTATATGTGGTTGTTTGGGTTGGGTTGACAGTAATGGAACTTGTTGTTTGCCCCGTGTTCCAGGTATATGAATTTCCGCCGGTTGCACTTATAACAGTACTTGTTCCTTGGCATATGGTTTGGTTTGGACTTGCATTTATAGGTGTGCCCGGTAAAACGGTAATTACAACTTTTGCCGTATCGGTGCAGCCCTTTAAGCTTGTGCCTGTTACAATGTATGTGGTGGTAACAGTAGGACTTGCAATGGGATTACGGATATTTGTCTGGTTTAACCCTGCTGCCGGACTCCACGAATAAGTAACCGCACCCGAAGCATTAAGCTGAACAGAATTTCCCAAACATATTGTTGTGCTTGTTCCGGCTGTAACATTAATTGAATCGATTATTACTTTAACCGGAATTCTGTATGTGCCGGGACAAGTGCTTGCATAATAAACAGTATCAACGCATAAAGGGATGGTAACATAAGGGTTTCCCGTATAAATTATATTTCCTCCCACGGAATCTTTGTACCAGTCAATTATGATTCCTCCCGGTGGAGTTCCGTTAATTGTAACCAAAAGGGTAGCTGTTTGTCCGCAACATATTGTATCGTCGTTTGCAGTTAGTGTGAAATTTGGTATTGTTGAAATAACTCCATTTCCTCCTTTTGTAGCGCCGTTTGGAGGAAATTCATTGAGTTGAAAAGAATTTGTGGTTCCATTGTTGCCACCATTCACCTGTGTTGCTGCCGTTCCGTTTGAAACCGCAACATAGCCGCCGCCGCCGCCGCCGCCCGGACCCTGAGCCTCAGTAGCTCCGTTGGGATTAGTAAAAATCTGATTTCCGCCGCTACCTCCATTGGCAATAGCTGAAATACCGCTAATGCTTCCTGCGGAATTTAAAATAATTGTTCCTCCTGCACCGGCACCGCCTGGTCCATCGGAATTATTATTGCCGCCTGTAGAATTTTCTCCTGCATTACCGTTTGCCAATATCTGGCCCGAACCTAATATAGAACCGTAATTCATTATGTAAACTATGCCGCCGCCATTACCTCCGGAACCGCCTCGGGAATTGTCCATTTCTCCCGCACCGCCGCCGCCGCCAAAAAATAACCTACCGGTAGTATAATCAAGTGGTCTGCCGCCAAGTCCTCCAAAAATCCTTCTGTTGTCGCCAGCCCAATTTGTATTTCCGGGTGTAACTACAAAAGCGTCTCTGTTGGCATTTGAAACAGTGTAACCACCTCTGCCACCTCCCGA
Organism: Bacteroidales bacterium; assembly: GCA_029004185.1. GTDB lineage: Bacteria > Bacteroidota > Bacteroidia > Bacteroidales > JAHJDW01 > JAQUPB01. The sequence continues at coordinate 8,356 of JAQUPB010000021.1, forward strand.
AGAAGATGAAGTTGCAAAACCAGCTGCTTCAAAATTCCAGGCACCGTCATAAATATTTCCCGCTCCTCTGTTGGGTACTCCGTTTCCTGTCCACAGGTTTATGTCGCCGGCATTGGCGCCGCCGCCGCCGCCGCTATTTAAACAATCACCGCCGCCACCTGCGTTTCCGCCGGCACCACGGCAATACCGTCCTTTTGCAGCGTCGTATTCAGCCTGATAACCAAAGACACCTTCACCTTTCTCGCCTCCTTCAATATTATTTGTATTAGCGTATTTTTGCCCTCCATATGTTGTGCTGCTGCTGTTATGCTTCTGGCCTCCCCTGAAGCCTTGTCCTGTAACATTTATTGAACCGTTAACAGTTGTGTTGCCGAGCACTTCAGCAACGGCAACTCCTCCAATTGTTCCGTTCCATGCATCACATGTAACGCTTGCACCTGTGTTTATTGTAAGACTATTTAAGCGTGGCACCCTTATTACCTGAACTTTCCCTGAAGCGGCATAATTATTTTTTAAAGGACATACTAAATTTATCGTGGTGGAATTGGGAACACTTAAAACCTCTCCAAATTCATTTAAGCCGCAATTGTTGTAGCTTAATATGTTTCCCCAACTGATATTATAGTCATACTGGTCGTCTATTGTCACTCCCTGAATCTGAATTATAAATATCAAATCACCTGCTGATAATGCAGCGGTAAATCTTCCGTTAGCGTTTAATCCGCTGTTTGCTACAGTAATTGAAATTGCACCAGAAGCGGCATCAGCTGTAAGAGTTGTATATTCGTTGATTATTGTATTGGCTGCAGAAATAGTTCTTGCACCGTTTTTACCTCGCTGGGAAAATGAATCAAGCCCTGACAAAACAAAAACAATAACAAAAAAGGTAATATATATTTTCGGAAATTTACCCACTTTGTAAGTTGTAAAAATGTAATTGTAAAAAAGTAAATATATAAATATTAATAAAAATATCAAAATGTATATTGTAAAGACCAAAAATAAAGGGAAAAGGTTGCAGTTTTAACGGAAGTTTAGTCTTATTTGTTTTCTTTGATTTTATAAGATGCTAAATATCAATATGTTAAATTTAATGCTTCAAAAAGAATTTCGACCCGGTATTAATGACTTTGTAAAACAAATCATAAATTATTCATTTATTCAAATGTTCGATTGTTCAAATGTTTGCAATTTCCTGCTGAAGTGCTTCGATTTGCAATTATTCTAAAAATAATTAACTTTGTGTTTTGTAATTTAAAATTCGGTAATGGTAAAGAAAATAACCCAAAAGGAAATAATAAACAAAACGGCAAAAGGAAGAAAAAGAAAAGCGAAAAATAATTCCGAAATACTTGCAGAAGTTGTAATAAAAGGAATGCAGGAAAAAAAGGCCGAGGAAATAATTAAAATTGATTTTAAAAAGATTGATAATTCGATATGCGATTATTTCATTATATGTCACGGCAATTCAGGCACTCATGCAACTTCAATTTCCGATTCAATAGAGTTTGAAATAGGAAAGAAACTAAATACCAAGCCATGGCATAAAGAAGGAATGAAAAATGCAGAGTGGATTTTACTTGACTATGTTAATGTGGTTGTGCATATTTTTCAGTATGAAGCACGAAATTTTTACCGATTGGAAAGCCTTTGGGGCGATGCTGAAATTACTAAAATTGAACAAAATTAATTAATGATATAATGACTGAAGAAACCGAAAAAAAAGATATAGATCAAAATAATGTTTCCAAAGATTCTCCGGAAGGGCAAAATAAAGATAAAAAAAACCCTATTCCTCTTGGAAAATTACCAAAGAAACCTAAAATGGGTTTCAGTATTTATTGGATATACGGATTAATAGCAGTATTCTTTTTGGGTATTCAGTATTTTAATTTTTCGGGTGAAACAAAGGAAATAACGTGGCAGAAATTTGAATTAATTGTTACAAAAAGAAACATCGAAAAAATTGTTGTTGTTAATAAAGAATATGCCGAAATTTATATTAAAAAGGCAAGTTTAAAGGATACTCTTTACAAAGATATTAAAGATAAAAACGGAGCGAATAATACTTTCGGTCCAACACCGCATTATATTTTAAATTTCCTGAATATCGATATTTTTAATAAGGATTTTAATGACCTGCAGAATAAAATAATTACCAAGGACACAGTTAATAAAACAGCTCAGGAGAAAGAGAAAATCATTAATGAAGTAAATTCAATAATTATAAAACCCGAAACGCGCAAAGACTGGGGAGGGGAGATTTTCGGATGGCTTATACCTATAGCTATAATAGTGTTAATATGGATATTCATAATGAACAGGATGAGCAAATCTTCAGGTGGCGGGCAGATATTCAGTTTCGGAAAATCAAAAGCAACACTTTTTGATAAAGACACGAGTGTTTCGGTTAGTTTTAAAGATGTTGCCGGATTGGAAGAAGCAAAAGTGGAAGTGATGGAAATTGTGGATTTCCTGAAAAATCCTAAAAAATATACCGATCTCGGAGGAAAAATTCCGAAGGGCGCTTTACTTGTGGGCCTTCCCGGTACCGGAAAAACATTATTGGCAAAGGCAGTTGCCGGTGAAGCTCATGTTCCGTTCTTTTCTTTGTCAGGTTCCGATTTTGTTGAAATGTTTGTAGGAGTTGGTGCATCGAGGGTGCGCGACCTTTTCAAACAGGCAAAGGAAAAAGCGCCGTGCATTGTTTTTATTGATGAAATTGATGCAATAGGGCGTGCGCGCGGAAAGCAAATGATTACGGGCGGTAATGACGAAAGAGAAAGCACCTTAAATCAATTACTCACCGAAATGGATGGTTTTGCTTCAAATGCAGGCGTTATTATTCTTGCAGCCACAAACCGCGCTGACATTCTCGACAGGGCATTGCTCAGGGCAGGCAGATTCGACCGCCAGATACATGTTGAATTACCCGACATAGAAGAAAGAAAAGCAATATTCATGGTTCACATGAAACCATTGCGATTCGACCCGACAATTAATATTGATTTTCTCGGAAAACAAACTCCGGGCTTTTCAGGTGCCGATATTGCAAATGTTTGCAACGAAGCAGCACTTATTGCCGCACGCCAGAATAAAAAAATTGTTGAAAAACAGGATTTCCTCGATGCTATTGACAGGATTGTTGCGGGTTTGGAAAAACGCAATAAAATAATTTCCAAAGAAGAAAAGAAAATTATCGCTTATCATGAAGCCGGTCATGCCACCATAAGCTGGCTGCTTAAATATGCTCATCCTTTGGTTAAAGTAACAATAGTACCGAGAGGCAAAGCTCTTGGCGCTGCATGGTATTTACCCGAAGAGCGGCAACTTACAAACAAAGAACAAATACTTGATGAATTATGTGCAACACTTGGCGGCAGAGCATCGGAAGAAGTTATTTTCGGAACAATCTCAACGGGCGCTTTAAACGACCTTGAAAAAATTACAAAGCAAACTTATGCAATGGTTTCGGTTTTCGGACTTAATGAAAAAATTGGAAATTTAAGCTTTTATGATTCTACAGGTTCGCAGGAGTATTCTTTAACAAAACCTTATAGCGAAAAAACCGCCGAAACTATTGACAGTGAAGTCAGCAAGATTGTTGCCGCTGCTTATGTCAGGGCTAAAGAATTACTGGTTCAGAATAAGGAAAAGCTTGTCCTTCTTGCCGAAGCTCTTCTTAAGAAGGAAGTGATATTTAAAGAAGATCTTGAGGAAATTTTTGGAAAGCGCCCATTTGATGAAGAAAAAACAGAAGCAGAAAAAAAAGAACTTTAAAATAAATAAGATAATTTGAAAATGAGTTAATTTGAAAATGAGATACAAAACAAATATAATCTCGTGGCTCATAGCTCAAGGCTCGAAGTTTTTAATAAGCTAAAATTTTAACACAAAATATTTAGTTTGGCAACATTAAAATAAGCAATGAAAGAAAGTACTTCCAAAGAAAAAGTTTTAAAAAAGATAAGGAATGCTTTAATATATCCTTCACCTAATCCATACTCTGAAATTGATTTTGAAAAGCCTGTTTATGTTTCAAATGAAGTTGATTCGCCCGATGTAATATTTGCCCAGAGATTTGTGGAAGCAGGAGGCAGATTTGTTTATTGCGAGGACATCACGAAATTTCTTGACAATATTTCTTTGCTGATAAATCAGAATAAATGGGAAAATATTTTTTGCGCCGACGATAATATAAAAAGACTGCTGACCGCAAAAGGCATATATTTTTATGATATTGAAGATAAATTTCATGAAATGAAAGTCGGAATTACAGGGTGTGAATTTCTGATTTCACGGCTGGGCAGTATAATGGTTTCCTCAAGACAGCAATCGGGACGAAGATTAAATATTTTTCCGCCGGTTCATATTGTTGTAGCTTACACGTCACAACTGGTAGGCGATTTAAAGGAAGCATTAAGTAAAATAAAAGAAAAATACGGCACGCGTCTGCCTTCATTAATCTCGGTAATAACCGGTCCGAGCCGCACTGCCGATATTGAAAAAACACTGGTAATGGGCGCACATGGTCCGAAAGAACTTTATATTTTTTTAATTGATGATACTTTTCAACTGAAGTAATTTTTTAGTTCTATAATATTTTGTATTGGTAAAAATAAAAAAGCCACAGATTCACAGATAAAAATTATTATGAGTATTACCAAAGAGAGTAATTTTCGTATTTTTTACATCGTACATCTTACTTCATATTTCGTAAATCTAAATTTCTAAATCAATCTGTGAATCTGTGGCAAATTTTATTAAACGTAGTATACGTTACATATAACTGATTTTTTCAATTTATTTTTTGTATGGAAAAAGATTGGGTGGTGGTTTATTCAACACCTCTGGAATATAAAGTCGATATTATAAAAGCTGTTTTAGCCGAAAATGAAATTCAAAGTGTTGTTATTAACAAACAGGATTCAATGTACAAAACAACCTTCGGCGGAACAATTGAACTTTTTGTTAACAGAGACGATGCTTTAAAAGCTTTACAGATTATTAATAATCAAAAATTATGAGCGACATATTAAAAAGAACAATATCCGGATTTATTTTTATTGCAATAATTATTTTTTCTGTTTTGTGGAACTTTTATTCTTTTGCCGCTGTTATAGGAATTGTAATGCTTGCAGGAGTTTGGGAATTTTATGTTCTTATACAAAAAAACAATATCAAACCGCAAAAGATAACGGGAATGTTAATGGCAATTACAATCTATTCATTATTTCTTCCGCTATATTCCTGTGTAAATTACAACCTGGTTATTTCTGTTTTAGTTTTTTTAATTGCAATTGTTTTTATTTATGAATTATATGAAAACAAAAATAAAGATCCGTTTACAAACATTTCATCCACTTTGCTTGGCTGTGTTTATATTGCTGTTCCGTTTTCTCTTCTGGTTTTTATTTCAAATCCCGGTACATCAGGAATATGTTATAATTACCAAATTCCGCTTGGCTTTTTTATTCTTATGTGGACATATGACACATTTGCATATTTAACGGGTATTTACCTGGGAAAGCACAGGTTGTTCGAAAGAATCTCACCCAAAAAATCGTGGGAAGGTCTTATAGGCGGTGCAATTTTTGTTATGGCTGCATCGTATGTGGTTTCGCTTTATTTAAAATATCTTTCTTTTCATGATTGGCTTGTGATTTCAATAATCGTTGTTGTATTCGGAACATTCGGCGATCTGGTGGAATCGGCGTTCAAAAGACAGGTTGATTGCAAGGATTCGGGAAACATAATGCCCGGGCACGGCGGTATTCTCGACAGATTTGATGCGGCAATTTTTTCCGTTCCGTTTGTTTATGTTTACTTAAGAATATTTGTTTTTTAAAAAATGAGGATAAGTAACTATATATTTTTCAGAGATTCCTCGCTTCCCTGCCTGCCGGCAGGCAGGGCTCGGAATGACATGGTTACGTGTGGTGGCAGAGTGTTTTCGGGCTAAACCCGAAAACGCTTTATCTCTCACCGAAAATGCTGTCATTCCGAATGGAGTCCGTCAGCTGACGGATGTAATGAGGAATCTGAAATTTAAAATAAAAGTCAGCTTTTTATGTAAATACTATTTTAAAATTATTTGTATTTTAATAAAATGAGAATTCACAAAGAAGGTTATAAATTAACAGGCATTGCAATACTCGATTTTATTGTAACAAATTTTATTTTTCAGTTTTTATTCAGAATTTTTATTCTGAGCGATGTCATACTTCTCTTATCAATATTACTTACTCTTTTCATAATTTTCTTTTTCCGCAGTCCCAAAAGAATTATAAACATTAATGAAAACATTGTCTTATCACCTGCTGACGGAAAGATTGTGGCAATAGAAGAAGTTTACGAAACGGAATATTTTAACGAAAAACGTTTGCAGGTTTCAGTTTTTATGTCGCCGTTGAATATTCATTTAAACAGATATCCCGTTGGCGGCGTTGTTAAAAACGTAAAATATAACCCCGGTAAATACCTCGTTGCATGGCATCCGAAATCTTCACTCGAAAACGAAAGAATGACAACGGTTATTCAAAAACAAGATGGAAACAAAATTCTGATTTGCCAGATTGCAGGCTTTCTTGCAAGAAGAGTAGTTTGTTATGCCAAAGAAAATAATACCGTTAAGCAAGGCGAAGAACTTGGTTTCATAAAATTCGGCTCACGGGTTGATATGCTCCTTCCTCTAAATGCAAAAATTAAAGTTTCCCTTAACGAAAAAGTTAAGGGCGGGATAACTGAAATAGCTTGTATAAATTAATTATTATTACTTTTTTTTGAATAAAAAAGAAAATTTATAACACCAGTTTGCATAAACAATCAACAAAATCTTAGTGCTTTTCTTAATAATATTGACAATCAGATAGAGATTTCTTATCTTTGCAAATTCATTTAAAACAGCGAGTTATTACTTAAAAGAATTTTTAAAAAAGTGAAATCAAGAATAGTTAATGTAATTTTTTTATTTTTTGTACTTACCAATGTTTTTGGAGAAGGCACAAGAGAAATTATGCCTGATTCGACACAGCAGGGTTATTTGAATTTAGCTATTAAAGCAAATGTTAGCATTGGCTCTATAATGAACTGTGCCGAATTCCAACGAATTTACATCCATATTTCAAATCCTGCAGTTGAAAAAATTTGTTTGGGATTTTTACCAAAAAGTTCCGATTATTATTTTCGTATATTAAAACCTGACGGCAGTTTACTTGTATCGGGAACAAATCTTCCACTTTCAGGACAAGGATATATTCCTTATTATAAAGATGTGTACAACGGTCCCGACCTGATAAATCCGAATGGTTATGATGCACTAACTTATACTCCGACAGTTGCGGGAGATTACTGGATTGAGTTTAACTGCGGCGATAATTTTATTACTCCTATAGACGTCAATTCGGGAAGTTATTTTTTTAAAATTTTTGATATTTCTGTTGTTGATATTTCGGCTAACACTGAAAGAAAGGGAAGAGTATTCTGCAAAAGCTGGAATATCGGAAACGCAAGCTACTCAATGCAGGGAAGTTATTATACATATACCACCGACAGCGTTATTTCAAGAATTACATTCCCCAGCGGCTTTAACGGAATAAACTGGATTTTGAATTTCAACAGTTTCGGATGTACAAAAAAACTTTCGGTTTCAGAAAATCAAAAATCGGTTGACTACGATGCATCCACTAAAGACACAGTTGCAGAATATAAAGTTTTCATAAATTTTCCTGACACTACTATTTACCGACCCGCACAAAATCCTTTAAAAATAAATTTTTCATATAAAGAACTTATTTGCGGTTCAAAAAATTCAACCTGCATAAAAGTAAATACAAACAGGGTTGTAACGATTGATGTATTTTTGAATCTCAATAATATTCCCGGCTATCAACCAAATACCGCCGATACGATAATCAGCTATTTATGCCAGAAAGGCGACAACTGCATTCCGTGGAACCGCCTTGACGGAGACGGAAAATATGTTTCCTATGGAAGAGATTTTGACCTTATTACAACCTGCAGAATCGGAATAAATCATTTGCCCGTTTGGGATGTTGAGGATAATACAGGCGGTATTTTTGCTGAAATATTATTACCTAAATCTGTTGCTTCAATTCCTAAGTTATATTGGGATGATTCAAATATTTCGGGCGGAGTTGCCAACATAACGGGCATGAATCCCCCTGCTCACAGCTGGCCATCGGCTAACTGGGGAAACAACCGTACAATAAACACCTGGTTTTATTGCACTGTTTACGATTCCGTTCATGTAAGAATTCCCGACAGCCTGACAGTATCTTCAACAAAAAAAGATGCTAACTGTTATGGTTACAATAATGGAAATACTGCAATTACAGTTCAGGGAGGCGACAAGCCCTATAATTATTTATGGGATACTTCTCCAGTAAACACAACTTCTGCACTTAATAATTTACCTGCAGGGACATATATTTGCACTGTTACCGATTTGAATGGTTGCGAAATAATCGATACTATTATAATAAATCAACCACTTCCGTCAGTAAAAGTTGATTCTTCGTTGAAAACTATTTGCAAAGGCGAAAGTGCTTTGTTTAGTGCAAGTCCTCTTAATACATATTCATGGTCGAATGGATTATCAACGCCAAACATAACCGTTTCGCCATCCGTTACAACTACTTATTTTTTGAGTGGTACTGATGCGGCAGGATGTACGGGGATTACTTCATGCATTGTTATTGTAAATCCCGATGTTAAACTTAATGTTTCATCAACACCAACAAATTGCTTTAATGACGGAACAGCGACAGTTAACGTAATTTCCGGAACAGCTCCTTATACATATATTTGGGATGCAACACCGATGCAGTTCACACAGACTGCAACTAAACTTAATTCCGGAACATATACAGTGTCAGTCACAGACAACAACGGTTGTAATGGAAATATTAAAATTGTTGTAGGTGAAAACAATCCTTTATTATTAACATCAGCTTCAACTCCCGAAAACTGCGGACATAATGATGGCACGGCAGAAGTTTTTGCAAGCGGAGGAATTAATGATTATCATTATTTATGGAGCACAAACGATACTTTTCCCGAAATAAATAATCTGCCGCAAGGGCAATATTGGGTGACGGTAACTCAGGGAACATGCAAAAAAACAATAAAAGTTAATGTAAACGAAAAACCCGGTCCCGTTGCCGGTTTTGAATACAGTCCAGATAATGTTGATGTGATGAACAATTCAACCGTTACATTCGAAGACCTTTCAACTCAGGGAGGTCAGGTTATCAGCAGGTGGAGTTGGGATTTCGGTGATAATACGGTTTCTGAATCGCAATCGCCGGTACATACTTATGATGCTGTTGGAAATTACAATGTTTGTCTTAAAATCACTGATGCTGCTAATTGTGTTGATTCTGTTTGCAAGCCGTTGAAAGTAAAAGATATTTTCACTGTTTACATTCCGAATGCATTCAGTCCGAATTCAGATATGCTCAATGAGGGCTTCATTCCGCAGGGATATAACATTGACCCGAATGATTTTCTAATGATTATTTTCAACCGCTGGGGTGAAGAGATTTATAAAACCACCGATATTAATGCGCCATGGAACGGAAGATATATGAACAGCGGCGGGGAAGTACAACCCGGCGTTTATGTTTATAAAGTTATCGTGAAAGAAAAAGAAGGCAGTGAACATATGTTCATGGGAAGTGTTTGCGTAATCAGATAAAAACAGTCCAAATTCGGGGTTTTGTTTTACATTATTTCCATAATAATCTTTGCGTTCTTGGCGATATCTCCGCGTGCTTTGCGTGAAATTTTAATTTGTTTCACGCAAAGACCGCTAAGACCAAACACAATCCCGATAGCTATCGGGACGCAAAGAAAAATTTATTTGATAACAGGCACTTTTTTTGGATTTGCAATTTGTTTTTTTTGGAATTATCCTTGATAATCCCCTTTTGTGGCAGTGAGTTTCATTATTGGGTTAAACAACCAATATTATCGCAGTATCACCAATTTTTGTTTTTCAATAAATTTTTTGGATTTAATTTCAACCTGATAAAACCCGTTTGGTAAATCCCCGATATTAATTTCCCTTTGATTTTGTTTCAGTGTTTCCGATTTAACTAAAGCACCAGAAATATTGTAGATATTTAATGACAAATCTTCGTTAACAAATTCATTTATATTCAGCTTAACCACATCTGAAGCAGGGTTTGGATATAAAATAAATAAATTGTTTTTACCGGTTTTTTCATTTACAGAGCCGATGAAAGTATCGAAATTAAGATTATCAACATATAAAACTGAGTTTCCGTGAGGCATATAATTAAAGCCGCCGACATAATAAGCGCCAATGCTTATACTCGCGCTGTCAACATCGGTATAGTTTTCAAAGGTAACGGTAAAAGGCGTCCAGCTTGATGCAGAAGCCACAGTGGTAAATGCTCCGTAAGAAACAGATAATCCGTTTTTAAATAATAATACCTGGACAAGCATTGTGTCGCCTCCCAGCGGAGCATACTTATAATAGCCCGTTAAACTTGCCGGGTGTCCTGTTACCGGAAAATCAGGACTTGGCGGCGGCGGTCCTGTAAATACAGCTCCTCCTGCGGAATAATTTGGGTTAAGAGTGATGTTATTTTCAATCCTTACAGAAAAGCTGCCAAACGCAGCCGGATAATGGTCGGTTGATTTTGTTATGGCATAAAACGGACCCATTGAGTATTGATTTGTAGATCCCCAGCCTTGCGGGTCCTGGTAACCTCCTATTGTTGTCCAGTTTTCAAACCCGCTGTTCGGAATCTGGGCATTTGCTTTAATTGACAAGACAATCAAAACTGTCAATAAAATTGTGGATTTTCTCATTTTATTGTTATCAGTGATTATAGTGCTGACACCGCACTTCTAATTATTGTTTTGCAAACCAAAACCATCAATCGGATAAACAGGTTTATATATAACAAAGATAATGATTTTTTAACCGTAAATCTAAAATCGTAAATCTAAAATTTATATAACTTTATTCTTTTTATTTCGTTTAATAAGTATAAAAACACCCGAAAAGATGAAAGCGAAATATTTTTTCATAATTTTTTTAATGTCGGTATTTGTATTTTCTTCTTTCAGGTTGAGAAATTCCGGTGATGCTGAAGGCAGAAACCGCAATGTATGCAAGAAGCTTCAGGGAAATGTTCTTCTTTATTTTATATGGACAGAATCACGCCAGTCATATCTATGGTCGCCTTTCGATATTAACTCAACTCTCGATTCGGTTAATGTTTCAACAAAATGGATGGAAGAACAAGCCGCAAAAAATGGCATAAATCTTAAATTTACTGTAGATTATTTTAAGGGCGATACCACCAATACAGTATATCAGAACTTCAACGGTTCGCTGAAAAAAGTTTTGCAAAAAACCGAAGGAGTTGAAGAAGTGAACAAATGGACCGACAGGATTGTGAAAACGGCAACCACGCTGAAAAACAGGGAACGCCTTATTGCCAAACTCCGCGACCAGTACAATACCGAAAGCGTCGTGCTCATATTCATGGTGAACAATTATTTTAAAACCGATTTTTCATATTCCCTGAATACTTTAAGCGACAATGATGTTGAATATGCAATCATAAGTTCAAAACATCCCGTGATTTTTGCACAGGAAATAATGCACCTCTTTGGCGCACCGTACCTGCATTTTCATCCCTCAACTTCCGATAAAGCCAATAGAAAAAAACTTTCCGAATTGTTCCCTCTTGATATTATGTCTTCACCCGAAAGAAACCTTTCAATGCTCAACATAGGCGAAATAACAAAGTATTATGTGGGCTGGACAGAAGACATAAATAAAGAATACGACAAGCTCATAAAAAACAGCAGAGCGAAGTTTTAATAAAATAATACGCCACAGATTCACAGATTAAAAAAAATAATTTTTAATCTGTGAATCTGTGGCTTTTTTATTTATGTTAATTTAATTTTAAATTTGCAACCTTTGTAAAAATTAAAAATTGCATGTCATGAGAAAATATTTTGTTTGTCTGCTGTCGGTTTGTTTTTTTGTTATTTCCTGCGAAAGGACAAAACTCAGAAAAACCATTTCTGAAAAATATCCCGATGGCAAAATAAAGACTGAAGGATATTATAAATACCGCATTGAAGGCACCGACACTGTTAATATCGAAAAAGTAAAAGAAATAAAATACTGGGATAACGGCAACAAACAAATGGAAGGAAACTTTAAAAACAATAAGAGAATCGGGTGGTGGATTTCTTATTTTCCCGATGGCAAAAAACAAAGTGAAGGAGCATTTCAGGATGACAAGGGCGAAGGGAAAAGAATTGTATACAACGAAAACGGCAAAATGCTTTATACCGGATATTATAAAATGGGCAATCCCGACGGCAAATGGGAAATTTTTGATACAACAGGTAAAAAAATTCTCGAACGTGTTTATAAGGATAATAAGGTTGTTAACGAGAAAAAGTTCTGAACAAAATTACTTACAAACTAATTAAAACAACTGCCTCGATTAAAAAGTTTGTAGTTTGTTGTTTGTCGTTGAATTCTGTTTTTGCTCGTGGCTCGCGACTGGTAGCTCGAAGCTATAACTATTAAAAAAATATGTGAATTATGAATTAATAATTAGAAATTTTAAAATGGATTCAGAAAACTTTAAAATAGTAATTGCAGGATTCGACAACAATCCGTTTAAAATAGCAACAACAATTATGCTTGCAAAGGTATTGAACAATAAATTTTCTGGAAGAATTCAGATTGCCGATTGCAACACCGGCGATTTGCAGCTCAAGAAACACCTGCAGACAAATGTTACCGAAGAATTTCCGGTGGAGGCAAAATTTCCGAAAATGGATTTGGAAAAATGCAACTTTTGTGGCGACTGTGCCGAAACATGCGAAAACGAAGCAATTGTCATAGACAAACTTATGAATCAAATTGAAGCGGTGGAAGATTTATGTGCAAACTGTTATAAATGTATTGAAAATTGCAGCGCTTCAGCCATAAGTAAAGGCGACACAATTAATGCAGGTAAAATAGTTGTCAGCAGTGGTGAGGAAGCAATTCAGCTTCTTGAAGCCGAAAACAGCGAGAATGCGATATATACAAAGCTTCTGATCGATACACTTAAAAAGAAAATAAAAACCAATTGCATAGTTTTGTTTGACACCGTTATCTCGGATATTGCCTTTGATGATATAATCTCCGACATTGACTTTCTTATGATATTTGCCGATTCATACGCTTCACTGAATTTCTATTCCGACATTCTGGAATTTATAGATAAAAAAACCGGACTGGTAACTTACGAAAATAATCCCGACATAAACCAGATAAAGGAATTTGCCGAAAGAAATAATTTTGAATTTGTTTTTGAAATACCGTTTAATCCAAAATCGGAAGAAATGGCGACAAAAGACATATTGGAAGATTTCGCAGAAAACATGAGCAGTTTTTATGAACTACAGGAGAAATTTTATAACTAGAAAACGTTGCCTGCATTTGTTTTATTGAAATCAGATCTTTAATTCTTCAGTAAATTACTTAAAAGTGTTACGTTAAATAATCAGATTTCATTTTCAGACACTTACTAAAAGTCAAAAAAATCAAAGGGTTTAGTGTTATATTGCGAAAATAAATTAATTTTGCTGGTGATTTAAAAACTTTTTATTTGCAGAGAGATGAAAACAGTAAACAGTCAAAATTTTGCAGGAAAGAAAGTAATTATCAGGGTTGATTTTAATGCGCCATTAAATCACAATCGGCAGGTTACCGATGATACAAGGATAAAAGAATCCATACCTACAATTAATAAAATTCTTAACGACGGCGCTTCGGTTATTTTAATGTCGCATCTCGGCAGACCTAAGGGCGGCTACGAAGAAGATTATTCTCTTAGTCCCATAGTTCCTGTGCTTGCAAAAATGCTGGATAGAAATATAATTTTTTCGAGAGAATTGTTTGGAGAAAAAACAAAGGCGGAAGCATCAAAACTGAAAGCCGGCGATGTTCTTTTGCTTGAAAATCTTCGTTTTCATCCCGAAGAAGAAAAAGCGGATGAAAGTTTTGCAAAAGAACTTGCATCACTTGCCGATTTTTATGTTAACGATGCATTTGCTACTGCTCATCGCGAACATGCTTCAACAGCTACTATCGCAAAATTTTTTCCTAATAAAAAATTCTTCGGACTACTGCTCGAAAATGAAGTCAACAATCTTGAAAAAGTTTTGAATAATGCGCATTCACCTTATACCGCTATTATCGGCGGAGCAAAAATTTCGAGCAAAATCGCAATAATAAAAAATCTGATAAATAATGTAGACAATTTGATTATCGGAGGCGGCATGGCTTTTACATTTATCAAAGCGCTTGGCGGCAATGTAGGTGGTTCATTTGTCGAAGAAGACAGCCTCGAAATAGCCAAGGAAATTGTGAAAGAAGTTATGCTGAAAGGTGTGAATTTTTACATTCCGACCGATGCAATTATTGCAGACAAATTTTCAAACGAGGCTCAGGTACAAACAAGTCTTGCAGAAAATATTGAAAAAGGCTGGCTCGGACTTGATATCGGAAGAAACAGCTGCAGAAGATTTGCGGAAATAATAAACAAATCACAAACAATACTCTGGAACGGACCAATGGGAGTTTTTGAAATGCCCAATTTCAAACAGGGTACAAAGGCAATAGCAATTTCAGTTGCAAGTGCCACCATCAGCGGCTCGTTCTCTTTACTTGGCGGCGGCGATACTGTTGCTGCAATAAATCAATATAACCTCGGCGACCAGATAAGCTATGTTTCAACAGGCGGCGGCGCAATGCTTGAGTACCTCGAAGGTAAGCAATTGCCCGGAATAAAAGCCTTGTTGAGCTGATTGTATTTATATCCGGTTTTTTCATTGATACGATTTCCTGTTTCTTTATCTTTCTGCCTTTGCAAATAATAATTTGTGAAATTGTGAAATTGTGAAGAAAAAAATAATAATTAAATATAGTGTGCAAGATTGCCCCTTCAGGGGATAGAGGTGAAGAGAAATTTGTGAAGTGGTGAATTTGTGAATTTGTGAGCAATACAAAATTATTTGCTTGTATGGTCTTTTATTATTTCAAATTTTTTTTTATATTTGAAAAAATAAACATCTGAATTTTATGGAAAATATTGATAATTATAATTTTGAAGGAAAGAAGGCAATAATAAGGGTTGACTTTAACGTACCTTTAAATAAAGAAACGTTTGTTGTTACCGATGAAACCAGAATAGCAGAAGCATTACCAACAGTAAACTGGATATTGAACAACGGAGGTTCTGTTATTTTGATGTCGCATATGGGAAGACCAAAAGGCGGACCGGAAGTAAAATATTCTCTGGTTCTTGTTATACAAACATTAAACAGGTTGCTGAACAGAGAAGTGAAATTTGCTGAAGATTGCCTCGGTAAATCTGCTAAAGAAATGGCAAAAGCATTAATGCCGGGAGAAGTTTTACTTCTGGAAAATTTGCGTTTTCATGAAGAAGAGGAAGGGAAAGTAAAAAAAGACGGTTTGACGGAAGAAGAAGCAAAAAAGAAAAAAGCCGAGATGAAAGAAAGGCAAAGAAAGATGGCTGAACAACTTGCTTCATATGCGGATGTATATATTAACGACGCTTTTGGAACAGCTCATCGTGCTCATGTTTCAACTTCAGTCATAGCCGAATTTTTCCCGAATGATAAAATGTTCGGTTACCTTATGCTTTCTGAATTGAGCGCTCTTAAAAGAATATTATTTAAACCCAGAAAACCATTTACTGCAATCATAGGCGGTGCAAAAGCAACCGATAAAATTGATGTGATAGAAAGTTTGATCGATAAGGTTGACAATATTATTATCGGCGGCGGAATGACTTATACTTTTATTAAAGCCAGAGGAGGAAAAATAGGAAATTCGTTATGCGAAGAAGATAAATTAGACGTTGCCAGATATCTTATAAATAAAGCAAAAGAAAAAAATGTAAAAATATTATTACCTGTTGACCAGGTAATAGCCGATAATTTTGATAATAATGCAAAAACAAAAATTGTAAAAATTGATGAAGGACAGGATGGCTGGATGGGGCTTGATATAGGCGAAGAAACGATAAAACAATTTTCTGAAGTAATTGAAAATTCAGAAACAATTTTATGGAACGGACCTATGGGAGTTTTTGAATTGCAGAAATTCCAGCATGGTACACGTTCGCTGGCAAAAGCAGTAGCAGGTGCAACTACAAAAGGCGCTTATAGTCTGGTTGGAGGCGGCGACACGGTTGCTTCGGTTAATAAATTCGGTTTCGGACACAGATACAGCTATGTTTCAACGGGCGGCGGCGCAATGCTCGAATATATTGAAGGCAAAATACTTCCGGGAGTAAAAGCAATAATATTATAATGTTATTGTTCGATATCGTTGTTCGAAGTTTTAAACTTCGAACTAATAATTTGTAGAAAAAGTCTGCTTTTTATTTTGTGCGAAGATGCATTCTTCGCACAACCGTTTCAATTTTACACATTACAACAGGGCTGAAGAATTAAATATGGCATGATTTTGGTTTATCCCATATTTGAACGGTGATTTTTTTAACAATTCTAAAAAACACTACCATGAAAAAGACAATAACATTATTACTCGCTTTTGGAAGTTATTTCTTCTGCGCTCCGGTTTTTTCGCAGAATGATCAAACTCCAAATTCGCTTGGTTTACCGGGCGATAATTTCGACCTTTATGGTGTTTTAAATATCTTTCAGGAATCTAAAACACTTGAGGAATTCGAACAGAGACTAAACGCCGAAGATTCAAAGGTGAATAACCTTGATCTGGACGGGGACGGCAAAACCGACTATATTAAAGTAACTGACAATATTAGTGGCAGTGCTCATTATATAGTTCTTCAGGATGCCATAAATGAAAAAGAATCGCAGGATGTTGCCGTTATTGAAGTTGAAAAGGATAATAACAATCAGATCCAAATACAAATAATAGGTGATCAACTCTTATATGGGAAAGATTATATAGTAGAACCTGCCGGCACACCAAATCCCGGTTATGCAGGAAATATTTCAAATTCCCCCGGTGGCGGAAATACTATAGTAACTAATAACTATTACAATACAAATGTAGTTGGAAGCGGTCCGGATTATATATACGCAGTTGGATCGTGGAGTATAATCCACTTTATCTTTGCTCCGGTTTATGTTGTATATGTTTCTCCCTGGAGATGGGGATACTATCCTTCATATTGGCATCCCTGGTATCCAATGTATTATTACGACTATTACCATCACTGGCACCATCATCCGAGTTATGGTTATTTCCATAAAACACATGAGTATCATGTTTACAATGCGCATAACCATTACGGACCAATGAGAACAACTTCTACAGTTGTAAACCAAAGATTAGAAAGAGGTGATTATAAGAAAACTTATAACCAGACTAATTCAGCTACGAAAGCAAACAGCACTCAAACTCAGAGCAGTGGCCAGAAAAATAACAACGTACAGAAAAAAGCGAATAATGCAAGTCCGTCTGCTGTAAAAGGACCAACTGCAAAGCCGGCAGCAAAAAGTCAAAACAGTACTAAAGCCAATTCTTCATCACGTCCGGTTATAAATAATGAAGCAAAGCCGGCTCCAAGTCCGAAGCCTGCTGAAAATCACGCTGCAAAACAATCTTCAAGTCCAAAACCTGCAGCAAATAATACTTCAAAACAGGTTTCAGGTCCAAAGCCTGCAGTAAATAATGCTGCAAAAACAACATCAAGACCGGCTTCACCTTCTTCTGCAAAACCAGGGCAAAGCGGCAGACCGAAGAGGTAGTAATAATATTCAATAAAAGAATAAACGCATGGAAATTTTTTCATGCGTTTTTTTTGAAGGGTAATTCGCTGAAAATAAAAACATCAGTATTTACAAACATTACAGAAGATTTTATAATATTAAATTACCCCGAATTCTAATAAAAACAATGAAATTTGGGGTTTTATTATGCTGTATTCTCACAATATTATTTGCGTTCTTGGCGATATCTCTGCGTGCTTTGCGTGAAATTTTTAATTTGTTTCTCGCAAAGTAGGCTAAGACTAAACGCAATCCCGATAGCTATCGGGACGCAAAGAAAAATTAATTTAATACTTGGTGCTTTTTTGGATTTACAATCTTTTTTTTAGAATTACCATTTGAACAATTCAGTCGCATTGAATTAAATTATCACACAAAGGTTACAAATCATTGTAAAAATAGAAAGCGATTAACGGATAACTGTAACAATTAACTTTTTTACAGTGCATAGGTAATTCCGCCGAGGAAGTTAAATCCCTGGCTTGGGTAGCCATTCCATTTGTAATAGCGGGCGGCAGAAATATTATTAAAGTTGAGGAATATTGAAATTATTTTTGTGTAACGATATTCAAGTCCCAGATTAATTTCAAAAATTCCGTCTTCTTCTTTTATGCGGTTCAGAGGATCTGATGTTTTAACATAATGATTTCCCAAAGCAATCAAATCGAGTTTTGCAATGATTTTATTCCGCAGATTATAATTTGTTGAAAGAGTAAAATCATATAACGGTTTATGCCATGCTTTAAGTTCGTGCTCCATGTCGTATTTGTAATAATTTCCTTTCAGTGAAAATCTGATTTTCTCGGAATTCTGATATCCTATTTCACCGCATATATTCATTAATTTTGCTTCATCATACAATACATCAAACATGTTATAAATATCCTGTGTTGCTTTCAAACTGTCATATCTGTCATTTGTAAATAACAAAAGGTTTTTCAGATTTCTGTTAATGAATCTTGCATTAAAATATATTTTAGGACTAATGGAACCTCTCACTCCTCCGTAGAAATCGAACTTATCATAAGTATTTTTTAATTTTAAAGGAGTTGAAATGAAAGGATTTTCATCAGCAACCGATTTCAGTGAATTTCTTGCATCGTTGCCGTCAATACCGCCATAAACGATAAACATATTTTCAACTATGCTCAGATTTGCATCAATTGATGGATAGGCGCACATTCCTGCTTCCGATTCATCTCCCGCTTCAATAAAAGTATTAAGACCGATATTCATTTTCAGATCTTTTATTGAAAAGTTGAGCTGCGGTTTTATATTTATCAAAGTGTTGTTCAATGTGCCTGTTGCAAAATTTGTGTTATTGTTGTAATTAATAACAAGAGGAATGATAAGTTTTTCATTTTCCAATTGCTTGTCAACATTCACATATTTGCTCACACTGCCTTTGAACAAAACATTGTTTTCGCCTACATTAAATATATCGGAGAAATTATAATATCTGAGATTTGCGCTGTAATTGGAATGAATGGTATCGGTATAATTTGAAGCAAGATTTATTTCACCTTTTATAAAAACAAAACATTGTTTTATGGCGTCTTTGCTTAACATCTCACTATGATTTTTGCGATATTCACTTGTGTCGTATCCGTAATAATGCACAACATTTCTGTCGAATTCAGCTTCTGAAGACAATATATACCTGCCGTAAAATCTTTTTGCATATACACTCGCATTGTTGTTGCTAAATCCGCTATACCCGAAATTTTTAAAGTTAGCTGAAGAAGAAAGATGTTTGAAATGAGTACCCATTGAATACTTGGATGAGCGCAAACTGTTTACAAAGATTTCAAGATATGGAGTATTATAATTTCCGTAACCCGCTTTTATCAGACTTTTGTATAATTTTGCCAATGGTACTCCGCTTACTTTTGCAGGATTTATTGAAGCGACTTTATATTTAAAATCAAATTTCACGGGGTTAAACAGGTAAATCATTTTAGGTTTTGCTCCGGCAGTATCATCGTTTTTCGGATTGGACAGGATTTTATTCGCATCCGCCAATATCGGCTTGTAGGCGCTTTTTACATACACCTCCTCTTTGTTCTGAGCAAATGTATTGTTGAACAAAATAGTTATTGCAATAATATTTGAAAACAAAAAGAGAAATAATTTTTTACTCATATTATTCATTTTTTGTTGGATCGTTTACATTATCTTTATTTTCCTGCTTCTTCTCCGGTACGGGTTCTTCAAAAAGCTTGTCGGTTTTCTTTTCGCTGTTAAGTTTTACTTTTATTTCTTCTTCTTCAGCTTTCTTTTTTTCAATTTCTTTTTCAGCCAGTAAAACAAGATTTAATTTTTCCTGAGCTGTTTGAATAAGCTCGCTATTATCGGAATTATCAACAATGCTTTTTAAAGTATGCTTTGCCTGAAAAAGGTTTCCCATTTTCACATAATCATCGGCAAGAAGAATGAACCCTTTTGTTATCCAGTAGTCATACGACGGAACCTGATTTATGAGCTCGTATACCAGTTTTTCGGACTCCTCATATAATCCCTGCAGATAATAAATATATGCAATATTATATTTGGCTTCCGCTCCAAGTTCACTTGAATTCGTTTTAGCTATTGATTGAAACTCACCGCTTGCATAACTTAAGCTATCCATTGCAAGTGCAGATTTTGCGATAATCATGTGTGCTTCATCCTGCAGTTCTTTAGTGGCTTTTTCGGTATTGATAAGATTTTTTGCCGCCTTAATTGCATCACTGTATTGTTTCAGCAGAAAATAGCAATTCATCTGTCCAATGCGTGCTTCCAGAATATTGCTTTTATTTTCGGCATATTGTTCAAGCTTTGTGTAATTGTCAAGAGCATTATTGTAATTGTTGATTTTCAGATTTATTTCCGCTGATCTCAGTAAAGCATTTTCAGTAAATTTATTTTTCCCTTTAATAATAACATAGGTGTATCCCGAAAGAGCATTTGTAAAATTTCCGGTTTTTCTTTCGCATTCCGCTTTGTAATAATTCGCATTTAATGCAAAATTACCATCGGGAAATTTATCCAGATAACCGGAAAAGCCTGTGATTGCTTCATCACAATTGCCGATTTCCATATATCGTTTTTCTACTGCCTGATAAGAAATGGTATCCTGTGCGGAGTTCGTTACATTGTAAAAAGATAATTGCTTAACGTAAACAAAAAAAGATTCGGCATCACCCAGATCAACATATATGTTTTGCATGCTTACAAGCGCTTCTTTCGATTCTTCGGTTGCCGGATATTTTTCAACAACACTCTTGAATGTTTCAAGCGCTTCTTTATTTTTATCCATAGCATATTGAATGAGTCCTATTTTCAATAATGCCTGTTTACAATATATGCTGTTGGGATAGTCTTCGGTTATTTTTTTGAAACACAACAGAGCATTTTCATTTTCATTAAGCATTTCGTATGCTTTACCGAGTTCGAATCTTGCCCCGTCAATGTATGCCGACTTTTCGTATTGACTGATTAAAGTTTTAAGAGTATTTACTTTATCTGAATTCTTTCCGGTTAATCCGTATGATAATGCTTTTTGATAAAGAGCATAATCGGCGTCGGTTGATTTTGTACTTGCCGCCTGATTGTAAAAGTCAATGGCATTAACATAATTTTTTTCCATAAAATAACAGTCTCCTGTTCGCAAAAGTGCGTCAACATATTCTTTCGGATTGATTTTTTCGCCGTCTTTAATAAACCGGCGGAACCATGCTGCTGCTTCCTTATAATTTTTCTTACTGAAATAACAATAGCCAATATTATAATTTGCCAGATAATAAACATCAAGATTTATTGCGCCGGGTACGAGTAAAAATTTATTATAACTTGTAATTGCCGAATCATACTGGTTTATTCTGTATAAAGCTTCACCTTTCCAGTATAATGTTTTTGCTTTTATGTTTTTATCAACTCCGTACATCAGTGATTTGTCAAATAACTTTAATGCATCATCAATTTTTTTATCATTGAACAATTCAACCCCTCTGTAATATCCTGCACGCTGATATGCAGTTTTGTATTTGTCATTAATTTCCTTCATGCCCTCAATTGTTTCGATGGCATCTTTATAATTTCTTGTGCTTATGA
>JAQUPB010000022.1 GCA_029004185.1 Bacteroidales bacterium
CTGCATTATTTATTTTCAATATTCGTGTACCTGCAGCAGCACTATTATAACCTTCGCCAAAAAATAAACTTCCACTATTTTGAAGTACGCAAAACTTAGAATACCAAAACACAGACCATGTAATAGGAAATGTAAAAGTCCAAATCAAAGCTCCTGTATTTGAATATTTTGAAGGTTTAAATGGAGGTGTACCACCTGAAACATAAACATTTCCATAATTATCAAAGTCAACATTATAAGCACTATTATTTGTTGTTAAGCTGTTTGGTGTTGTAGTCCATGGGTCAACAACTAAAGTTTCGGGTTTTGAGTTTCGGGTTTCGAGATGAAAAGAAACAGTATTATCTTTAATTAAGAATGATGAAGGTATATTTGTTCCGCTGCTTTTATAAAAACTTTGGGGTGCATGATCTTTGATGTCGCCTGCCGGTGATGATATTATTATGTTTCCTTCTTTGTCGGTTTTTATTTCATTTATATTTCCAGAATAGTGCATTTTTATTTCACTCAGGTCTGCGCCAGGCTGAACAATAAGCGAATATTTTATTCCTCCTTTTTCGGGAATTATATATTCTACATCTATTCCTTTATAAAGATTTTTATATGTTAATTTTTTGTATCCTTCTGCCTTTATATTTTCATATCCTTTTTCTCCGAATGTATAGTACCCTTCTGTTATGTCGCTTACTTCAATTGTCGTATTGGAATTGCAATTTTCCCAATACATATTCACATAATAATAAACTATTTTACTGTTGTTTTCTTCTTCTTCACCTTCATCAACTTTTCCTCCTGCTTTTCTTTCCATCTCTTCTCTTTCTTCTTCGCTAATTTTTTCTATTTTTTTAATTTCAAAAGTTAATCCGTTATTTGTAAAGAATATTTTATCAGCGGAATTTATTACATATTCTATTTTTTTATCTGTTTTTAACCAATTGTCAAATTGTCCGTAATTCTTAACAAATAAATCTGTTTTAAATGGATTGGTGGTTAACCATCCTGATTTTTGTGGATTACTGCTATTAATAACACTATTGTTTTTTATAGTTGAACAACTATGAATTGTTTTATCTGTTTGCATTGTTGTTTGTGCATGCAATTGGATTGAAAGGAAAAGAAAAATACACATCCATGTTATCCTTTCTCGAAAAAGGATTCTTATGCAATTGCCTCGATTTTCATATGCAAAAAGGCGGCTTGTGTTTTGGTTTCCCTCTTGAGAGTGCCTGTTCCGATTTTTTTTAGGGAGAATACAAGGGTGCTTCTTATTCAATAAATTTTCTTGTTCAAAAGGAGAAACTGAATCCTGACAAGCTTCGCAATCAGAATTGGAATTCAAATTCCAGTAATCAATTTCTCTTGCATTTTTAAATGCTTTAATAATTGATTTAACTACCCATATTAAAAGTAGTACAGCTAATAATAATATTGTTAGTTTTATCATAATAAAATAATTATTAGAGACTATTAGTTTTTATACATTTATTTTACGTTTAAAAAGAAACCACACATATACATAATATACTTATAGATAAATCATTGAACTGTTTAATTGCTTTATTATTCATTATTTGTTCATTATACTCGCAACTCATAGCTTTTTATTATTTTATTTTTATCTCAAACCCAAAATGTATGGATTACAAGCACTACAAGAGTGAGCGATATTAAAACCATAAAAAGTTTTACAATTTTAGATGCAGATTTATAAGTTTGAATTTTCCTGTTCGATTGTTCCACAATCTGATTAAACTCTAATTTCGAATATTTCATGGTGTCTTTTTATTGTTAATCAAAAATACCAGTATAAATAGGAGGATGCAAGAAATTCATCCCAACAGTTTTCTAAACAAGAAAGGTATGTTGCTGAAATACAGGTGGATAATTTTCAATACGGGTAGTGTTTATTACCGACAATAATTGTTGTTTTGAAATCAACAAAAAAAACTAAGTAAGATTTTTTCTGCTTTGCAGTCCCTGAGTTTTTTGTGAGGGGTAAAAGTTTGCTGAAAACCAATATAAAAAAATAGTTTTTTACTAAAATATTTACAACTGTTATTTCTTCTATATTTTTTTAATATTTTTAATAGCGCAACAAATTAATTTATTATTAAAATTTTTCTATTAATAATTCTGTCTTTCAATTTAACACTGATTAAATAAAAGCCATCTGGCAGGTCGCTAACATTATTTGTTATTTTATTCACTCCCGAATGCATTTCTCCTGAGTAAATGGTTTTAAGTGTTCGTGATTCCAGATCTGAAATTGTTACAATAACATCTTCACTTTCCTGCAGATTGATATCCAGATTTAAGCTGCTATTAGTCGGATTAGGATACACCATCCCTAAAAAACCGTTTGCGTTTTTATTTTCTTTAGTCTCTGTTGGGATTCCTTTTACGGGCATTATGTCTAATTGCAAATGCCATCCCGGATTTGCACCTGCTCCGGAGTATGCTCCCCGATATGTCCAGTCATATGTATTGCCATTAAAATCTTTATCAAAATCCGTAAAACTTTTAAATAAGGTGTTGCTTGTAAGTGTGCCCTGAAGTTTCCCTGCTTTAGGGTACATATCCAACGATGCAAGTGTAGTTGACGGCGAGTTAATGTATGTTGCGGCATTAGCATACGTATCAGATACGTCGTCAAGTTCGTTTGCAAAACCGCCTATGGCACTTGCACTGAACACTGCATTAGCATAGCAATGCTGTTGGTAGCTTGAATTAGGACTATACAACCATAAGCCACCTGATGTAGTATTAGATAAAACTGTATTATGAAAAACATTGATGTTTCTCGGTTTAAAACCGTTCTGGTTGGTTATGCAAATTGTTATAAATCCCAAAGGGTTGGCATTATTTACAAATACATTACTATATAAGGCGGTATTTCCTGTTATTTGAATTAAAGCCTCAGTTGGATTATTATAGAAAAAGTTGCCGTACACTTCATAAGTATCATTAGCGCCAAAGCTTGTTGAGGGAAATGCACCCAGAAGAACACAAGGACGTGAACCATCCCCGCAGTCGATTGGAGTAGAGCCACTGTCCTTGCTCCATACATTGTACCGGATTATGGTTTTTTGATAGTCCGTAGATGTTCCGGCAATTTTAGCGCGTTCTCCATCTTTCTGATGTTTGATTTGCAAATTGTAGCCTCTTGTATTAATTACTACATTGTTTTCAATAAGACCACCAACAAAAGGCATCGTACCATCGGAATTTCCGAAATACATACCTGTGCCTGCACCAATAATGATGTTGCCTCGTATAATCCAGTTCCATGCAGTACACTTGGTGCTGATTCCAACAGTTTGGTTGTCGCAATCAATACTACCACCGTTATTAATGATATAAACATTTTCTATTGTTATATGATCCGCCCAACTGCCTTTTGCATTAACCGCATCAACGTAATCAATGTTTTGTCCGTCTATTTTAAGATTTTTAATCACAACATAAGAAGAATTTCCTATTTGAATAGTATTCCACGACTGGGTTGCATCACCAAGAAAAATAGTGGTGTACGCCCCTTCAACACCTGTAATAACAATAGGTGCGGAAGGCGTACCTGTATGATCATATAAATTGAGCCCATCAGGATATGTACCCGCAGTTAGAAATAATGTATCTCCGGCTTGAAGTCCGTCTGCATAAGTTTGGTAATTACCGGGATTTGCAGTAATGAAATTGGCTTTAATTGTTTCTGAAAGTATTAATATTACTGACAAAAGCATGAAATAAGTTGATTTGTTTATCATAATCATAAGTTTTAATTATGAGTCCACTCCGAAAAGTCTTTCTTTAACTTTTCAGAGCGGGCTCAATTAATAATTATTTATTTCAACACGATCAACTTTTTATATGCCACATTTCCCTTTGTATCAGTTATCTTAACAAAATAACTGCCCTCCGTTAAATTCGGCTCGCAGCGGATAAGTTTTTGTGAGCCATATTCCTTCTCAAACACTTTAGCTCCTGCAATGTTGTAAATGGAAATGTGTGTTGACAGCACTTCATTATCCTGATTCAATGCAATATAAAATATTCCCCCATCGTTCGGGTTAGGATAAACATTTATATTTTTGTTTTTATTAGCTTCGTCTATTCCGGATATTATATTAGTAATATCTATCTGCTTGATTTTATCACAGCCATTTTGGTCTGTAACCGTTACATAATAGGTTCCCACGCATAAGTCGGTAACAGAAGCCGTGGTTTGTCCGGTACTCCATAAAAATGAATAGTTTCCTGATCCACCAGTGACTTGAATGGAAGCGGATCCTGTACACAAGCCACTAACATCGGGGTTAACATTTGGATTAATATAAATTCCGTTTGCCTGATTAACAAAGATAGGACCGGCAGTTGAAATACATCCGTTTTTATCGGTAATTGTAACAGAATAATTTCCGGTAGTTAAGTTTTGCGGGTCCTCAGTTATATCTCCATTACTCCATGAATAAGTATATTTTCCAATAGTTCCACCTGTTATATCTGCAGAAAAAGAAACGCTGAGAGACGACGGAGAGCTGTTGGCTATGATAGTTGCCGTTAATGGATCTTGTGTATCTATATACCAAAGCATTTTATAATTATTGAGAGGAACTCCCAAACTATCAGTCATTCCTCCCCATAATCCTACCTGTAAAGTATCGCGTAAATACCCGTAAAATTTATTGTCAGCATGGATAATATCTGCTGCGCGTTCACACGAGTATGGAGGCGTTGGCATTGGATCCATTAAACTACTGTGTATATAGCCGGGATATAACCCCGGATAAGTACCAAAATTCATAACTGCCGAGTAATCCAATGGGTTCATATTAACCGTTTTTAGTTGAAATGTATTTCCCTTCCATTCAATAGGTCTTGACCATCGGCTGGTGAGCAACTTGTAGGGATCTTCTATTCCGGATTGCCTTACCTTTTCCCAAAACTCTGGCGTCCAATATTCAGTGATGCCGGTAGGATTATCAGCAGGATTGGGCGAATACCATGGTCTGTCGTCACATATAACTGCAGCCCTGGGCTGCCTCATAACAGATCCTTCCTGACCGGCAATTGGAGTAACAATTTGATAAAAAGTATTGTTGAATATTATACCTTCTTGTGAAGCCAACAGATTTAATGGACCCAATCCGGAACACGGGGATCCATTTAGCCATGGGTCATTGATGTAATCCGTACTTGTGAGTACACCGCTTCCATCCAATTTGCCATTACTAAATATATTATTTGCAATATATATTTTTCGGGCTTCGCATTTCAGCGCATAATAGCACAAAGGATTATAGAATTTCGAATTGGTAATTCGCGCTTCACCAATCCTGTAGTTATACATTTGATGAGTCCATTTAGCGTTGCTGTAGAATTCATAACTATCTATGATCAATACATCATTAACAACACTTCCCACTTGTGTTATACTGTCACGGGTAATCTCAAAAGAAAATATCATCGCGCGATCAATATTATGATGAATGGAAACATTTTTTAATATTACTATTTGGCGATGCGTATAATATGTTGTTGATCCAACAGAAAATGACACGCCATGGTCTATCTCAATATTTTCTACCGTTAAATCTTTGCAACTTGAATTCCAATCAATAAGACTCTGAGTTGACATATAAAATTTCGGACGAATGTTGTTAATATCCCGAACACCGGTAAATCGCATGCTATTCCAGAAAGTTGCATACAAATAACAAGAGTCCACGCTATTTAGTGAGTAAGTGCCGGGAAGGATGAAGAGAACATTATTTTTAGCTTCGAGAACTTTGTTCTTCCAATGATCTCCGGGTTTAACCTGAACGGTTTTTAATGTGGTTTGTACGGAAGTAACACCATCATTTACAGTAAGCACAACGTTGCGGGTATTTTGACCCGGAAAGGTAAATGTAGCGTTCTTTTTTGTACTCGTAATTCCCCCGCCAAAGTCCCAGGAATAAGTGTAATTTCCGGTACCTCCTGTAACATCCGGAAAGAAATTGACCTTCAAAGAATCCTTATATTTCAAAGGTCGGAAATCTATTTTCGCGCTCAAAGGAATATTACCTACTTTAACCATAATAGTATCCAGTATAATATTTTTTCCATCCTGAGCTACAAGAGTAACTTCATATTCACCCGGCGCAGTATAGGTAAATTGGGGATTTTGTTCATTAGAAGTAGTTGCGTTACCTGTAAGTCCGCCGTCTCCAAAATTCCACAAATAATGAAAATTTTGGGTTCCGCCTTTTACGGATAAGTTTATTGACCCATTTCCTTGTCCGATGCATACGGGCTCTACAGCCCAGGAGGTAGTTATGGATGCGGGTGCGGTAATTGTAGCTGTTTTTATTATCTGAGCTCCGGCATTATCAGTAACAGAAACCGTATAAGTTGCAGGACTCAAGCCATTCAAATCTTCAGTGGTTTTTCCGTTTGACCATGAGTAAGAATAAGGCTTTTTACCTCCATAAACAGTCAGGTCTATGCTGCCATTACTTCCACTTAGGCAGGAAGTAGGTTGAGTTAAAACAATGGCTTCCAGCTTACCATTACTTGTAATGGGGTATGATGATATTGTTTGCCCCTTACTCAGTTGTGACCAGCCATTATAATTAAATGCCAGCGCAAAAAGCATAAAATAAATTAATTTGTTTTTCATAATCATTTAAGTTTAAATTAATAATTATTTATTTAAAGGTTATTTTGAAAAATCATTTTTAATACAGTGTTCATTTGATACTATTTAACAAGTGTTATATTTTTTGTCATAGCGCGGTTTCCTGCTGTCACTCTTACGCAGTACACACCTGAAGGAAATCGGGAAGCATCCCATGAAAAAGTTTTTTGCCCAGCCCCCCCCTCGTTTTTAAAAGCAGCGACCTGTTTTCCCATCATGTTGTATATCCTAACCTCAACATTTTCCGTGCTATTTACTATTATGTTGGTGGCTGAATTTAACGGGTTAGGATAAATGGAAAACTCCGGAACTTCCATTTTCGCTGATGGATATTCTGCATGAGTAACGAAATCCGGAGTTACCCGCAATGCATAAGTTTCGCTCAGTATTTCACAATCCCATACAAGTTTTCTTTTGGCATCATACATATAACCTGAATTGTAACCGCAGATGTCTCCGACGCCTGGTCCTTTAGGTATGGCAATTAATTTCCATGAGTCTGTTGCGCAGTCAAAGAACATATGCTTGCCATCGGTGAGTGCGCTAAACATAATCATGTCAATATCGGGTAAATAAACGGCCTCCCTATAGAATGGTGTTCCAAAAACAGCATTATTAGGTGGATTTATCGTCGTCGAAACTCCGGTTTTAAAATCATAGGAACCGACATAAGGAGGTATTTTATCCTCCATTCCATAAGGAGTGGATACCATAATAAGTCTGTCTCTTTTAGTGTCATATCCTGCGCCCGCATTATCGCAATAGCTGTCTAAAATAGGAGCTCCCGATACAGGCAACTGGCGCCACTTCAAGCTGTCTGCCTGAAATAAATACAAATTAAAGCTCCCCGTAGTACTCCTAGTCCATGCTATCACTCCATGTGGTGTGGATATTAGATTATTATAATAATCGCTCTCTCTTATATTGGAAGGGTTCCGGATACTCGTATCCCAATCCATCTTCACCGGATTATAGATGTGTGTGTATCGTGGCAACATTGCGACCATCTTTTTCAAATTGACATCGTAGTCATAGTAGCCATAAGTATGAGCGGTATAGGCAGGACGGTTATTGAAAGTGAAATAGTACGCTATCCCTGAAGCGTTGTTATATTCCAGTCGCTGGTCAGGAAAATACCCGGTGTGCCAGCGGTTGTCGCTGATTTTGTATTGCGGAACCTCGCTTCCGCTATAAGTGCTGTGGCCGCCATCGAACTTAATTATAACATCATGGTCGGGGTCGTAACAGGTGGTTCCCCATGCCCTTGAGCACGCGGGTCTTTTGGGTGGTGCAACATTAATCCATGTGTTTGCCGGAATATTCCTCAGGAAAGTCTCGTTTGCGGACGTGTCCGGTGCTGCGACTCCTTTGTCAAACCATGCAGGGTCAAAGGGGTCGGTAGTGAAAACCTTGGTATTTGGCGCAACGCCCAGAGAAATCGTTCCCGAAGGATCTGTTTGCGAAGGGTCGCAATGCATAGTATAAGTTTTTTCGTAAACAAGATGGCCGTAGTTCAATTCGTTCGCAAGCAACAATATGCGGTCGCTGGTGTCTGCCGCAGCTATTACATTATATGGAATTCCGAGTTCAGGCGCCGTACCGCTGCTGAAAGATTTAATAAGCGTCCATACATTGCTCACACAATCATATTTCCATAATTCATGAGGGGTCTTTGGTTCATAAATATTAACCATGTAACCTGTTTCTGAATTATAAATATAACCTCCATAAAGTACAACCGTTTTACTTTTGGGAAGATATATGAGTGTATGTCCGGCTCTGGGAGAAGGGGCAATAGCCGGATTTTTCTTTGTCCATGTTCGTGTTTGACAGTCATACACCCAGGTATCATTTGTAAGATAATCCATGTGGTCACCTCCGAAAAGAATTATTTTCTGATGCGCTTCATCATAAACCATAGAGGTATAGGCGCGTGGTTCCGGTTCAGTAGCCAGATTCAGCTTGGTCCACTTTCTGGTTGATGGTTTATAGACCCAGGTACCTACGCAACCATTCTTTGCGTCCACTCCGCCTCCGCCGGCAAGCAATACTTCGTGGTTTACGGGGTCGTAAGCCATACTTCCCCAACGTAATGCATGGGCACCTCCTCTTTCAGCAATAGACGGATGAGTGGGTGGTTGTATAGTATCCCAGCGGCGGGTGTGCGTATCATATGAAAAAGTGATATTGGATACATAATAAAAAATCTTGTGCAACTCTTGCGCATAAGCATATTGCCTGAACGCATAACCATTGCGTGTCATTTCAGAACTTTGCAAATTGGGACGAAGATAGGTGCGACCTCCGTAATTGACATTCTGAAATCCGAAATTATAGCCTGGTGTCGGAAACACACTTAATGAAAGCTGACCTTTTCCTCTGGTGGTTCCTACGCTGTCACCCCATGGTCCATAAAGGGTATCTGCCGGAAAAAAGTTTATCCATTTACCGATATTATCATTGTACATGAGTTCAGAATAAGCAGCAGAATCGCCACCGCTTCCCAGTGTCAGAAAGAAACTGTTTTTGTCAGGGGCGTATACCAAAGCGCCATTTACCCTCTTTCCCGTTTGATTCTGATTTATAAGCGTCCAAGTATTTTTCTGACCAAAAGAGAATGAAGACAGAAATAATAATAGAAGAAAAGATACATTCCTGTATAAACTGAGATATCTCAGTTTTTTTTCTTCCTGCATACAGCAAGTTACTGTTGATTTTTTTAATTTTTTAAGAGTTTTCATGTATTTATGGTTTTAAAAGTTAACCAAAAATACCAGCGTTAAAAGGAGGATGCAAGAAATTCATCCCAACAGTTTTCTATACAAAAGGGGTATATTGCTGAAACACAGTCGAATAAATTTTGGTTATGATAATTCTTGAATATTTTAGATAAAAAAAGCAGCCACAGATTCACAGATTAAAAAAATAAATAATATATAATCTGAAGCTGATTTTTTTGAACTTGGAAAAAATAAAATTCAATTTAATGGAGAGATGTTTCTACAATTGATTAAAAAATTCACTGAAAGTTAATTTCGGGGAAATGTTAAATTGCTTCCTTAATCGGTTTCTGTATACATCCACACTTGTGGGATTTATATTCATCAAAGATGCTATTTCCTTTGATGAAAGATTTAATTTTAACAAGCAGGCAAGACGTTTTTGAGTATCTGTCATTTCAGGAAACATATTTTCAAGTTTAAGGTAGAAATTCTTATTAATTAGTTCCATGTAATTTTCAAACTCACTTCGTTCCTTTTCAATATTTAATTTCTGGTTAAGCACCTTTGTTAATCTGAATATCTTTGTTGATATATCTGCAACATCTTTATCGGAAGCGGCTTTTTTCATTTCTTCCTGAAACTCATATAAAAATTCATTCTTCTGAATTATTTGAGTACCGAGATTCACTAATTCCTTGTTTTTATAATCCAGTTCTATTTGCGTATTTTTAAATTCAGCTTCTATTCTCGCTTTTTGTTCTTCCTGAATCTGGCGGTTTTTCTGGGCAATCTGCTTTTCCTTTTCAAACATTTCGCGTTCTTTGATGATTTCATTTTCCATCAGTACTTTTTTTGCCTCCTGTATTTGCAGATTCTTTTCGGCAATTTCACGTTCTTTGATGATTTTATTATGTAGATAATTATAAATTAAAAAACCAAAGATTAAAAGAAACACCACAATGAATATGAGAAAATATTGTTTTATGGTTGCTATTTTTTTATCTCTTTGAAACAGTTCTATTTTTTTATTTTTTAAAATTAATTCCTTGTCTTTTCTTTCCGTTTCGTATTTAGTATTGATTTCCATAATCTGTTTATGGGTACGTTCGTTATATACCGAGTCCTTTAAAGCAGTATATATTAAATAGTAAGAATAAGCGTTTTTATAGTCATTCATCTTTTGATATAAATCGGCAATATCCTTATGGCATGCAATATTGCTTTCACCAAACTTATTTAAAGAGTCAGTTATTTTAATGCTCTGTTTCAGATATTTTAAGGCGGCATTATAGTTTCCGAGTTTTTTGTAAATGTTTCCAATACTATTCAGTGATACGGCAATTGGTTCAGCACTTTTTTTATCACATAAATTATAGGATTTTATATAATATGATAATGCTCTCTGAAAATCACCTTTCTTTTCATATATTAATCCTATATTATTATAAATTGCAGCTATAAGAACAATGTTTTTTAATTCGTTTTGAGTTTCTAATGCTTTGTTATAATTTATTAAAGCATCATTATATCTGTTCATATTTGCATATGTATTACCGATATTATTTAAAGTCTTTGAAATACTTTCTGTGTTTTTGATTTTTTCTGATATTTTTAAAGATTGCCGGAAATATTTTAAGGCAATTTCATTCTTTCTCCATTTATAATAAATAATTCCAATGTTATTTAATGTGAGGCTTACTTCATTATCAAGTCCTAATTCATAAAATATTTTTAATGCTTTTTGAAAATAATATTCGGCTTCCTTGTCTTGATTTTTGGTATTGTAAATGGCTCCTATATTGTTCAAACATTTCGAGGTATTAATTTTATCATTTAATTCCTCGAACATTTTCAGGGATTTTTTATACCTTCCCAATGCTTCTTCGTAGTTATTCCATAATATGTATATATTGCCAATATCATTATTAATTATAGCAATATGTTTTTTGTCGGATAATTGGGTGAAAATATTTAATGCCTGTTCAAAATAATTATAAGCAGATTTATTATTTCCGGTATTATAATTAATTATTCCTAAAGTTCCCAGGGCTTTTGCTTTTTCGTTTAAGTTGTGTGTTTGTGTTGATATTTTTAATGCTTCACTAGCGTATTTGAGAGCTGTTTCAGAAGAGATGTTAGTAAATTTATCAGCCAGCTCATTATAAACTTTTGCTTCTTCTTTGTTGTCAGATATTTTTAGAACTTGCTTTAAACTGTCAATAATATGTTCTTGTTCTTTTGTGAGTGGTTCCTTTTCGGCTGCAAAAGAAAAAGAAGTATGAAGTAGGAGGTATGATGTAAGAAAAAAAAACGTTATTGTAAAGATTATTTTTTTCATCGTAAGATTATTTTGGAATCAAAAATAGGAAATAAAAAT
This sequence comes from Bacteroidales bacterium, assembly GCA_029004185.1. Lineage (GTDB taxonomy): Bacteria > Bacteroidota > Bacteroidia > Bacteroidales > JAHJDW01 > JAQUPB01. The sequence goes on from JAQUPB010000022.1 coordinate 11,777, forward strand.
GAAATGAAAAGATTAGGTTTAGGTTGTTAGAGTGTTCTTTATTCTCACGACTTCCAACTTTTTATTGTTAGATTTACCCCGCACTAAAAACAGATGAGCATAATTTTAGTTCCTTTTATCCATTCCCCACATAAGTTTATTGCGGATTGTGGAAAAGAAATTCTGGTCTTTCAATCTGACAAGGTTTATATAAAAATTGGCTTTTGAAATTTTAAGTTCAATTTTCGAATCGATAGTTTCAACTCGTGAATCAAGACAAATAAGGAAACTTTTGCTTTTACCCTCAATTTTCAGGGTTATTGTTTTATCATCAGGAATTATTACCGGGCGCACGTTCAGGTTATGAGGCGCTATCGGGTTTATCACAAAATTTTTTGATTCGGGCACAACTATAGGTCCTCCGCAACTCAGTGAATATGCAGTAGAGCCTGTAGGAGTCGAAACAAGTAATCCGTCAGCCCAGTATGAATTCAGAAATTCACCATCTACATATGCATGAATGTTAATCATTGATGAAATGTCCTTTTTCTGAATTGTCATATCATTCAATGCATAATTTTCATTTTTAAATAAATTGTTTTCGGTTTCAAGTTTTAAAAGAGTTCTCTTATCAATGTAATAATCTTTTTTTATAAGACATTGAATTGCCTTATCACAATCTTCAATGGAAGTGCTTGACAAAAAACCCAGCCTTCCAGTATTAATCCCCATAATCGGAATTCCGGAATTACCCACAAGATTAATAGTATTCAATAAAGTCCCGTCACCGCCAATGCTGAAAAGAAAATCAATTTTATTTTTTATTTCCGGATGCGAATTGAAAAGAGTTATTTTCGATGAAAATTTAATTTTAAATTTTCTAGTAAGCAAATCATAAAACGGCTCATAAATATATAATCCAAACTTGTGGTTTTCAAGTTTGCCGATTAGTTTAACAGCATTATTTTTACACTGTTCGTTTAATTTCTTTCCGTAAATGCCTATTTTCATAAATAATAATAATTTTAATAAACAAATATAAATAAATTTTTAAACAATATGTTTTATTGTTAAATTGTTTAATTGCTAATCATTCCCTTTTCCCAATGACTACTGACTTAATGACCAATGACTTTTTAACAACAAACAACAAACGACAAACCACAAACTTTTTAAATTCATTACACATCAAAATATATTAATAAAACTTTCCTTACTTTTGCTCAACCACAATAAATATTTTTGAATTTGAACTTTTCATTTTACATAGCGAAGCGATACATTTTTTCAAAGAAATCCCATAATATCATAAATGTGATTTCGTTGATTTCAGTTATCGGAGTTATGGTGGGAACAATGGCTCTGATTATTGTGCTTTCGGTTTTCAACGGATTCGAAAGTGTTGTGATTTCACTTTTCAATTCTTTCGACCCTGATATAAAAATTACTGCAAAGCTCGGCAAGACCTTCAATCCAAATGAAATACCTGTCGGAAAAATAAAAAAACTTAACGGAGTTATTTATTACACAAATGTGCTTGAAGAAAATGCACTTTTAAAATACCGTGACAAACAATATATTGCCACGATAAAAGGTGTTGAATATGATTTTAAAAAAATGAGCAAACTAGACACAATGATGGTTGGCGGCTCATTTATTCTTGAATCTGACAGTAATGATTTTGCAGTTGCAGGACAGGGAATTGCATATTTCCTTTCGCTGAATTTAAAAGATTTCACTGCACCGCTGAATATTTATGTTCCGCGCAGGATGAAAACTATCGAAAACCAGATAAACGCTTTCAATAATCTTGCAATTATGCCTGCGGGAGTTTTTTCCATTCAGCAGGATTTTGATGCTAAATATGTTTTGGTTCCTCTTCGGTTTGCCCGCAGGTTGCTCGAGTACAAAGAAGAAGTTACTGCAATAGAAATCGGAATTTCCAAAAATGCAGATAAGGAAAATGTACAAAAGGAAATTCAAAAATTAACCGGCAGCGGATTTATTGTCGAAAACCGCTACCAACAACATAAAATGCTTTATAAGGTGATGAAAAATGAAAAATGGGCTGTATTTCTTATTCTTAGTTTTATTCTCGTAATAGCCACATTCAATATAATAGGCTCACTGACAATGCTGATACTTGAAAAGAAAAAAGATGCAATGGTTCTTAAATCACTCGGTGCAAATAATAAATTAATAAGCAGAATATTTTTAATCGAGGGATTGATGATAAATTTAATAGGAGCAATTGCAGGACTTGCGCTGGGTGCTTTAATATGTCTGATTCAGCAAAAATTCGGATTGATAAAAATTCAGGCAACCGGAACATTTGTCATAAATACTTATCCCGTTGAATTACATATAAAGGATTTTATATATGTTTTTATAACGGTATTCGTAATTGCTTTACTTACTTCATGGTATCCAGTAAGGCAACTCAGAAAAAGCAATTTTCTGGATATTAAAAACTTAAGCACGAATTAGGGCGAAGGGCTAAGGGCATAGGGCGAAGGGCAGGGGGCGGAGCGCATAGTGCTTAGAGCATTTTCTACTGACTACTGATTAGCGGTTACCGATTACTTTATTCCTTCGGTTCTTCAATCGTCAACTTCAGCTGTGTGGGATTTTTCGGTGGTGTTGGTTTCAACAACGGTGATTTTCCCAAGAATAATTTCATAAACGGACCCGCCAAAGTACTTGTAAACAGAGCCATTACAACAATAGCAACAAACATGCTTTCATTTATGAGTTTATTCTGCAATGCGAGAAGTCCGAGTATGATTTCCATAGCACCTCTTGCATTCATTGCAAATCCAACGGCTAAAGATTCCCTTAAACTATGTTTGCTTAAATATGCTCCGAGTCCGCAGCCGATTATTTTTCCTGAAAATGCAAGAACAATAACTATTAATACCAACTGCAAATCAAAGTTTGTAACAAAATTTACTTTTAATCCTATTGAAACGAAAAACAGCGGAGCAAAAACATTATTCACAAACTGATAAACAATTTCTTTAGCTTTTTCGTTAAGCGCGGAAACATCGCGCAAAGTTATACCGAGTACGAAAGCGCCGAACACAGCGTGAATGCCGATATATTCGGTGAAAGCGGCACAGAGAAAACAAAGCGCAAGCGAGAGTGAAAGAAATCCTCCGGGCCATGCAAGATTTTTATTTATCCAAGGCAGAAAATGATCCAGAATTCTTTTACCGACAATAAACATCAGAAGAACAAATCCAATTGTAAGAATTATTGTATAGAAGTAAGTTGTTTCTGTTCCTGCTGTTTTGAAGTGCGACAATATAATCGAAAAAATTATCCAGCCAATTAAATCATCTATCATTGCAGAAGAAATAATCGGAATTCCAAGTTTCGATTTCAGCAAATTCAAATCAATAAGAATTTTCGCAATAACGGGTAAAGCTGTAATGGAAAGTGAAGTTCCGAAAAAGAGACAAAAAATAATTTTTTGTTTATCATCGGCTATGTAAAACAATTCCGGATAATAATAAGGAACCATAAAACCTACTGTTAAAGGAATAATCACTCCCAATAAGCTTATTGATAATGCTGATTTTCCATACTTCCACAACAAGTCAAGTTCTATTTCAAGACCTGCAATAAAAAGGAGTAAAATAACGGATAAAGAAATTATTCCGTCCAAAGCGAGAGGAGTTCCACCGGTATGCGGGAAAATCGAATCGAATGTGCCGGGCGAAATAGTACCAAGCACGGAAGGACCTAAAATAACACCTGCTATAATTTCCCCGACAATAACCGGTTGACGTAACTTTCGGGCAAATTCACCGAGTATTCTCGCAGCAATAAGCATTATGCTAAGCTGGAGCAATAAAGTAATTAATTCGGTATATTCTAGTTTCGCCATGTTTTACGAATGAACCATCAGTATATCCGACGGTAAATTTTCAAGTAAATATTCTAGGTCATGCTGAAAAATCCTGTCAATCAAACTAAGTTTTTTATATGGTGAATGAATAACAAGAAAATCCACCCTGTTTTCGAGAGCAAAATTTCTTATTTCACTGCCCGGCTTACCATAAAGAAGTTTTGATGAGATGTCAATTTCGCCCAAATCAAATTTTTCAATCTTTTTCAGTAAACGGTCAAATGCTTCATTTTCTTCTTTTATAATTTCCTTTTGTGTCTCCTTAAGTTCAGCTTCAGAAAGGTCTTTGTTGAGAAGCAATTTAAAACGGTTGGCATCTGTTTCTTTTGTGAGAAAAACTTTTTCCGCTTTTTGAATTACAGCCAATGAAATTCCTATCAACGCGAGGTTTTCGTTGTCTCTTTCTTCCGAAAAATTTATTGCAATTCTTTTGTAAGGACGTGGTGAAATTGTAGGTTCACTAAGCAACAAGACAGAGCAATACGACTTCCTTATGATTTGTCTTGCAACGGAACCAATGTAATATTGCAGCATTGTTTCCCTTGATAATGCTCCGGCAAGAAGAAGGTCGATTTTCTGACTTTCGCAAACATCAAGTATTGCATTAACTTTATTCCCTGTGCCCCAGATGATTTTTGCCTTTTCAAATCCGTATTTTTTTAAAAGCTCATCAAGAATTTGTTCCTTTTCGGGTGTTTTAGGTCCTACATGAATAAAATAATATTCGCTGTCAGCAATTCCTTTCAACCTTCCCGTTTCGGCTATAATTGGCTCCAGGCGGCCTGAAAATGTGACGGCTATAGCTATTTTCTTAAAACATTTCTTTAATAATTCTGAACCTATGATATTTTTCATTTTTTCTAATTTATTTCTATAATTCCGTTCAGGGTTATGCGTTCCGAGTTCAGTGTAATAAATCAATTAACCCATCTCACTATTTTTCCTCTGCTCTCCTCTCTATGCCCTCCGACCTATTTCATACACCTACATCATACTTCTTACTTCGCATTTCAATTTGTTTTACAAAAGTATTAATTTTATTAACTGATAAATAAATTGTCAATAAAAAAACCGATATTTGTGAATAAAAAATTTACGTCAATGCGGATTGATATTCTTACAATATTTCCCGAACTTCTGAAAAGTCCCTTTGAACACTCAATTATTAAAAGGGCGATAAAAAAAAAGCTGGTTAAAATTTATTTCCATGACATAAGAGATTTTGCTTCAAACAAGCATAATCAGGTTGATGATTATTCATACGGCGGAGGTGCAGGAATGGTGATGATGGTAGAACCTATTGCAAAATGCATTGAAAACCTGAAGAAAAAAAGAAAGTACGATGAAATCATTTTCATGACTCCCGACGGTAACCTGCTCGACCAGAAAACTTCAAACCATTTGTCTACTTTAAAAACCATTATGATACTTTGCGGGCATTACAAAGGTGTTGATGAAAGGGTAAGGGAAAATTTTATTACAAAGGAAATCTCTGTCGGAAAATATGTTCTTTCCGGAGGTGAACTGCCGGCAGCAATTCTTTGTGATACTATTATCCGCTTAATACCCGGAGTATTGTCAGACGAAACATCCGCTCTCAGCGATTCTTTTCAGGATGATTTGCTCTCCCCTCCTGTTTATACACGTCCTGCAGAGTATAAAGGGCTTAAAGTTCCCGATGTTTTGCTTTCCGGTAACGACAAAGAAATTAGAAAATGGCGGCATGAAAAAGCTATTGAGAAAACCGGGAAACGCTATCCTGACATGTTAATTTAGCCTGCCTGACGGCAATCAGGGATTTAGGATTTGAGATTTGAAGTTGGAAGCTTTGAGAAGAGAAGAAAGAGCAAATAACAAAGATTAAAGAGCAAAATAAAAAAAACCGAACGTTGAACGCCGAACCCTAAACAATTTACCATTTATTTTTACTAATGACCAATGACTGTTGACCAATGACTATATTTTTTAAAACTTTTTTTCAGTATTTCAAAATATTCCTTATATTTGCACTCCTTTTACAGACATATATAAATATTACAGCGATGGATAAGATTAAAGAAATTGAAAGTTTACTATCAGAGAAAAAAAAACTTCCTGCTTTTAAGGCCGGTGATACAATTACTGTTTCCTATAAAATAAAAGAAGGTGCGAAAGAACGTATACAGCAGTTTCAGGGAACTGTACTTCAGAGAAAAGGTACGGGATTATCTGCAACTTTTACTGTTCGGAAAATTTCGGGCAATGTAGGTGTTGAAAGAATTTTTCCCCTCAATTCACCGTTTATTGATGAAATTGAAGTCAACAAACGCGGCAAAGTGAGAAGAGCAAAAATATTCTATTTAAGAGAACTCAAAGGCAAAAGCGCCCGCATAAAGGAAGAAAATATTTAGCATCCGGAATATTCAAAACCCAAAAGGTAATCTTTCACGAGGTTACCTTTTTTAATTTGTAAAGTGGTCAAGTCTGCTGTATTTTTCTCACTAACTACGATTTAAAAACTTACGACATTTTACTTATTTCAATTTCCCGCAGATTTCGCGAATTTACGCAGACAGATATTTAACTAAACCTTTTATAATTTTTTAAGTTTTCTTACGACTTACGACTTTTTAATTTCAAGTAATTTTAATAATTTAGCACCTTTCAAAATATTTCAACTTTCAGATTTTAAATTATGCAATCAGGCAACGATAAAAAGAATTGGAGGAATTTCATAATTGTATTTTTTATTGCAAATCTTTTTTTGTCATCGTATTTCATTGATATATGGCCGACACCAAATCCAGTTTCCCGTGCATTACCAGTTTTCACTTTTGCCGAAAGCAGAACACTTATAATTGACAAATACGCTGAGCAAACGATAGATAAAAGTAAAGTCGGAAATCATTTTTATTCCGATAAAGCCCCATTGCCAACATTTCTTGCGATACCGTTTTACGAATTAATAAAAACTCTGGGGTTGACAAAAGTGAGCAATGATGCAGGAAAGAAATTTCCGGTTTACGTATGGCGCCCGATGGGAATGTACGACTCACGCCAGCTCATGTTTCCCGAAATCATCCCTCTTCTTATCCTCGGAGGTTTCCTTTTCGGCTCACTTCCTTTTGTTTTAATAGTCATGCTCACCTTTTCTGCATTAAGAAAACTCAAATTATCATTTTCACCCGTATTATTGGTAATGCTTTCATTTTACGGCTCCTTTCTTTTTGTTTTTTCGGGCACTTATTTCAATCACGTTTTTGCCGCATTATTACTTTTATTAAGTTACATAGAATTAAAAAACAGAAAGTTTTTTCTTTCGGGCATATGGCTGGGACTTGCTTTCCTGAGCGAATACCCTGTTATTATTGCCGCACCTGTTTGGTTTATATTAATTTTAATTAAAGAAAGAAAAATAAAATTTCCCGTATTTTTTGCAGCAGGAGTTTTACCATCGGGAATTTTAATATGTGTTTATAATTTTTTTGTCTCAGGAAACGCCTTCAAAATGCTGAATGCATACCATGCACATGAGGCATACAAGGAACTCAGCAATAATTACGGATTTTCCTTTCCTTCATTTGAATCATTATGGGGATTGTCGTTCAGCAGCACTATGGGAATATTTGTTTTTGCACCCGTACTTTTTATTATCGGTTATTATTTAATTTACACTTTTATAAAAGACAAAACATTTAAAGAAAAAATAAAAACAAGTTACATTGCAATCTTCAGCATTTTGTTTTTTCTTGTTATTGCATCATTCTTCACATGGTGGGGCGGATGGTCGTATGGTCCGCGTTACCTGGCTGTTCTTGCAGCAATATTAATATACGAAGGATTGATTTTTATTTCAAAATATAAAATAAATACTATTGTATTCGGATGTTTTACTTTCTTCGGAATTTTATCGGCGTGGTTTGCAAAGTCAACCCTTGTTTATATGATTCCCGATGAATATATGTATAACAACAGAGTTTCAAGTGTGTTTTCTTCGGTATTATCGCCGGAATTCAATGCAAAAAGATTTAATGCAAATAATTTCCTCACAGCTGTCACAAACGCAAAACCCGAGAGCGGTGTTTATTTATGGCTGTTTTTGTTTATTGCGGCAACATTAATATTTTACTTCTGGTATAAAAAAATTACTCCCATTGAAAAAAATATTGTTCCGGAAAATAAAAAGAAAGAAAATCATCATTTAAATAAAAGAAAAAAAATAAAATAATTCAGACGCAGATTATAGCTGAAAATATATGATTTATTAATCAGCGTTATTTCATTATTTTCATAACAAATCAGCGTCTTAAAAAAACATTTATCTCTTTAATCAACGCTTATTATATTTAATAATGAACAAAAAAAAGAACAATATTATTTTCCGTATTATTATTTTATTAATAATAATTTCACTTTCTTTTAGTGCATTTCCGCAATCATCTATTTATAAGCATTACTCAACCGACGACGGGTTGCCTTCTTCGGAAGTTTATCATGTTTTTCAGGATTCGAAAGGATTTATATGGTTCGGCACAAACTACGGAGTGAGCCGTTTTGATGGATATCATTTTAAAAATTTCGACACTCAAAGCGGTTTGCCCGACAATACTGTTCTCGAAATTTACGAAGATTATAAAGGCAGATTATGGTTTATAACTTTATCTCTTAAACTTTCTTATTACGAAAACGGCAAAATATATTCATACAAGCATAACGACATTCTTCAGAAAAACATAATAAAAACCAATCCGCTATATGTGAAACGTTGCTTTCATGTTGATAAAGATGAAAATGTTTTTTGCGGCGATACACGCAACGGAGCTTTTAAAATATCGGCTGACGGAAAAGTTTATAAATATAACTTCAATAATTCGAAAGAAAAAGGAGTTCATTTTTATATTAAAGATAACAGCAGGGTGATAACCGCATTCGATAAAGAAACCCTTTTCAGCGATTCGGTTTACATTGTCAAGGATAACAAGGTTTTTAAAACAACAAATATACTATCCGGCATTCCTGATTTTAATAAAACAATACTTTTCCCACGCTTCATTTCCATATTTCACAACAATACTCTGTTTTATACCGACAGAACATTTCTGCTAAGCACCAAAGATTTTAAAACATGGAAATACAACCGTTATAACAGCGAAAAAGATATTGTTGCTTTCGACATTGACAGGAACAATACAATATATCTGGGTTTTGCAAAGGGAGGTGTTTTGTGTTACAAAAATGCAGACATCACTTCTACTCCAAAACTTTTGTTCGACAAGCAAACCATAACTTCGGTATGCGAAGACCACGAAGGCGGTTTGTGGTTCTCCACTCTCGATAACGGTGTTTTTTATCTGCCTTCAAAAGACATTTTTACTTATACCAAATCAGACGGGTTGATTGACGACAGAATTAATTGCATTGAAAAAGACGACAGCAATAATATATGGCTTGGTTATAATTCAAATTATATTGGTGTCATTAAGGATACATCAATATATAATTATTCAATATCACAGATGAAATTCACGGGTGCAACTGTTATTAACACGTTATCTGTCAACAATAAATCTCTGTATGCCGGATCCAGCAATTACCTTATTGTCTTTTCAGGTAAAAGCAAAGAGATTGACATTAAAAATATGTTTATTAAAAGTTCCATAACACTTTCCACAAGTTTCATAAAAATACTTAAAGGAGATTCAAACAATCTCTGGGTAGGATGCGGTACGGGTTTACTGAAAATGAACGATAAAAACGAAATCACTTATAGTTCCTCTTTAGAAGACAAAGTATCAATGAGAATAAACGGTTTGTATGAAGAAAAAGACAGAAGTTTGTGGCTCGGCACACTCAGCGGTTTGTGGAAATTCATTCCAAAGAAAAATGAAAACGAAAAAAATAAGTTTTTGTATTGCGGTGATAAAAACAATTTATTAAAAAACAGAATTCTTGACATTCAGAAAAATAAAATTGATAATACTTTATGGCTCGGAACAAAAGGCGCCGGAATACTTATTATGAATGGCGAAAAAATATTACAGCTCACAGAAACCGATGGATTGGCAAGTAATACTGTTGCCTCTTTGTGTTTTGATAAAAATATTGTATGGGCAGGAACAAATAAAGGCATCAGCAAAATTAAAATTACAGGCGAAAGCTCCAAACCATACATCATAGAGAACTATACAAAATACGACGGACTTGCTTCAAACGAAATAAAACAAATTGTTTCTGATGGTGATACTTTATATCTGGCAACAGATAAAGGATTAACTGTACTGAACAAAAAGAAACTTAAACAAAATACAGTACCTCCGCCAATTTATATTACAGGAATAAAATTCAACGACCGTGATTCTGTTCTTAAAGCAGAGTACACTTTGCCCCACAATAAAAACTACATAAATATAAAATTTGTGGGATTGGCATTCCGCAATGCAGGACAGTTAACATACAGATACAAAATGGAAGGCATTGATACTTCGTGGAAATATACGACAAATACAAGCATTCAATATACAACCTTACCTCCGGGAAGTTACCGTTTTCTTGTAGGTGCGATGAACAATAACGGTTTCTGGAGTACAAATTCAGCTTCAATAATTTTTAATATTAATCCTCCGTACTGGCAAACATGGTGGTTCAGGAGTATTATAATTCTATCATTTATCGGAATATTAATTGTGATTTATCTTATACGAATTTCCGTAATTAACAGAAGAAATTCGCTGACTCAAAAATTAAATCAGTACATGCTGCAGGCATTGGGAAAACAAATGAATCCGCATTTTATTTTCAATTCGCTGAATTCGATAAATACATTCATTTTAAAAAATGAAAGATTCGAATCGAGCAAATACATTACAAAATTTGCAAGTCTGATGCGCCTAATACTAAATAACAGCCAGCACGAACTTGTACCACTGCAAGACGAACTTCAGGCTCTTGAAATATATGTTGAACTTGAAGCAGTCCGTTTCAAGGAAAAATTCGATTATAAAATAAATGTTGATGAACGTATTGATGCCGAGCATTTCAAAATACCGCCGTTATTAATTCAACCTTATGTTGAAAATGCCATATGGCACGGCTTGATGCACAAAAGCAGCGCAGGAAGTTTGCTTATAGAATTTAAGTATGAAGAAAAAAATCATAACCGCATTGTAAAATGTATAATCGAAGATAACGGTGTTGGAAGAGGAAAAGCAATGGAAATAAAACAAGAGAAAAAAGGCGGCAAAAACGAATCGCTTGGTACTGCTATAACAGGAAAACGACTATCAATTTTAAATTCATTGAATAATATGGAAATGAAATTAATTTATACCGACCTGAAAAACGAAGATGGCACCGCCTGCGGAACACGAGTTGAATTGCTGATACCCATTCCGAATGTATAATGCAGTGAAACATTTTTCTTTGTGTACTTCGTGATATACTTTGTGTTCTTTGTGGTTAAATATTTTTTACCGCAAAGGCGCAGAGACGCAAAGTTGTAGATAGTATTATATTTCTTCTTCACCATATTATTAAATATTTTTTAACTTCGCGGCAATAAAGCAGATAGAGTTATGGAAATAAAAGCAATTATTATTGATGATGAAAGAGATTCGAGTGATGCAATAAAATTAATACTCGAAGAATATTGCAAAAATGTTGAAATTACCGGTGTTGCAAATTCTGCGGCAGAAGGCATAAAACTCATCGGCGAAAAAAATCCCGACCTTGTTTTCCTCGATGTGGAAATGCCTCACATGAACGGATTCCAGTTGCTCGAATCAATAAAAGACAGAAAATTTGATGTTATTTTTATTACCGCCTATAATCATTATGCAGTAAAAGCATTTAAAGTTTGCGCTATTGATTATATTTTAAAACCTGTTGATGTAAACGAACTTGTAACTGCCGTAAAAAAAGCCGAAGAATACAAAAGCAAACAGGCAAAAGAATATCCGCAGTACGAAAAATTAATTGAAACACTCAACAATGTTGTTCCCGAAAAAATTGCATTGCCGGCTTCAGACGGAATACAATATGTGAACAGGCAGGAAGTAATCCGCATAGAAGCTGATGGAAGTTATGCAAAAGTTTTTTTAACAAATAAAAGAATCCTTCACATTTCAAAAAATCTGAGCCAGCTGGAACCATTATTTAACAAAAAAACATTTTACCGCGCCCACAAATCGCACATTATAAATCTTGAGCATGTTGCAAAATACAGTTTTAAAGATGGCGGATTTGTGGAAATGTCAGACGGCTCCTCAGTATCAATCTCCCGCCGCAACAAAAACGAATTTGTGGAAGCAATGGCAAAACTCTCAGTTTAGAGTTTTCAGTTCTCAGTTAGTTCTTAGTTTTCTTTAACTATAAACTGAAAACTACAAACTGGAAACTGATTTTACCGTTTATAAACTCACACTTACCGTTCACATCAAAAAACCAACCGTTGGTAAACTCCCTCACTTTTTATTTGTTTAGTTAAGTTTTCTTTGCCGAAAAATTGAAGTATGCGGCTTTGGGTTTACTAATAACTAATGACCAATGACTAATTACTGAAACAATGCGGAAGCCGAAAAGCAGATAGAGTAGGCAAAAAAAAATGAAAAATAAATTGAATTATGAAAAAGCAAATTAAAATTTGTATTTTTTTTGCGTATTGCATGTTTTTATTATCTGGCAATACCATGGGACAGTTGACTGCGTATTACGACACCAATAAACCCGATGCAAACAACGAAGGAACAATTACTGTTCATGCAGTACAAGGAACAACTCCATATACATATTTATGGAGTACAGGAAGTACAACTTCAAGTATAACTTACACCACTCAGCAGCCATATTCGGTAACTATAACGGATAACAATAGTGCCACAAAAGTGTTGACTATTCAGCCCGAATCAGACATTTATACGCCTATTGAATGGACAAACTTAAATAATGTATCTGTGGATGGATATAAATTAACAAGCACAGGACCACAAAGTAATTGGGATGTCAAAGCAAATTCAGCAAACATACTGGACAGATACCAGAATGGTTTTATAGAATATACCATTACTCCTGAAAACTATACTGCGCATCAAACAGGATATTCAAAATTTTGGTTTGGTGATGGGAATATGGCATATGGATTTTATTTTTATAACGGTGACCTTCGAATATTTGACTTCGGAGATCAGGTTACAGGTATAACGTTTACCATAGGTGATGTATTTCAGATAAAACATGAAAACGATAAATATATTTATAAAAAGAATGGCGTTGTTTTGCGAACCCTGACAGGAAGACCTGTGGATAAGCAGTTAAGCATTGGTATCACTTTGGTAACTATTGGTTCGACCATAAATAAAGTATATGCCTCTTTCGCTACTCCAGTTTTCAGGGCATTGCCTGAAGTAATTAAAAATTGTCAGCAAGGTACAGAAACTGCATATCTGAATGTAACAGGCGGAGTACCTCCTTATACCTATCAGTGGAACACAGGCGCAACAAGTTCCACTATCTCAGCCACAAGCATTACGGGTTATTCCTATACCGTAACCGATGCAAAAGCAAATACCATCACCGGAACTAATTCCAATCCTGTAAAGACGTATGATATAATGTGGACGGATAAAGTATATGCTACAGAAGAAGGAAATATCTTAAAGGCTACTGCTTACGGTAGCAGCGGCGCTGCTTCCATCAATACATTGGCAGGCGGACAGGATGGATATGTTGAATACATTATTCAACCCAATGATTACAATAATTATTATACTCCCCGTGCTTTCGGACTTTCCGACCAGAATGTCAATGAATTTAAGAATACTATTGATTACGGGTTTTATATTACAGATACCTATTTACAAGTTATTGAAAATGGCGGTTCTAAAATTGGCAATGTGAGTTATCAGCGCGGTGATATTTTGCAGATTGCGCGGGAAGGAGATAATATTGTATATAAAAAAAACGGAGTAACGTTAAGAACTGTTGGTACTGAAAAAGCGAAAGATTTACTTGTGGACGTTTCTTTTGACCACAAAAGTATTTTTACTCATATTAAATCTTCGTTTTGCATTGCTCCTTTAAAAATTTCTTATAACACAAATAAAAACTGTGGCTCAACAACAGGAACAATCAATGCAATACCTTCTTCGGGAATTCAACCTTATTCATATTTATGGAATACCGGAGAAACCACTTCACAGATTACAACATCTGCTGTATCTTGTACAGTAACTGTTACTGATGGATGGGGAAATTCAGCATCACAAACTATTTCCATGCTGGAGCCGGTAATATGGGATCAATTGCAAGGCGCACAATTTCAGAATGAAACAATCACCCGTACAGCCCCTGGACAAGGATGGGATTCAAAATCCTTTTCCGCAAACCATTTGGAAAAAACACAGGACGGATTTGTGGAATTAATGATTACACCTGAAATTTATAATAAATATATAAATAAAAATCACTTTATTCGCTTTGGTTTACAAGCAGAAGGCGGATGGATGTATAGCTTTGCCATTAAGCAAAACGCTTTCATGGTACATACAAATCAATACAATGTTGATAACATCCCTTTTTCGATTGGTGATAAGTTTAGAATTTCAAAGCAAAACGATAAAGTGTATTTCACAAAAAATGATGTATTGCTGTGGGAATCTTCTACATTTTACAAATTATCTATGAGGGTAATGGTAGATCTATATTCTGCCGGCTCTTCCCTGTCTAATCTTAAAGCGTCATTTTGCCCTATGCCGTTATCTTCATATCCTGATGTTGTAAAAAATAATGACGCTGAAAGTGGCATAATATATACTAATGCATGTAATGGGGTAAGACCTTATAGTTATCTGTGGAATACTGGTGAAACGACATCAACAGTTGCTTTTACTGATGATAATGATTATGCCGTAACAATTACCGATAATTCAGGTGCAAGTATTGTAAAAACAATTGAAACCTTTCTTTATTCAGCCAATCGTATTATGTGGAAAGATAAAGTAAATGTTGAAGAAAACAACGAAGCAATATATAATACTAACTACGCAGCATGGGGAACTATCGGAGCCGCATCAGTAAATGTATTGCCTGCAAATCAGGACGGATATATGGAATATGTTTTTGGTCCCGAAGATTATTATCGTCCGATAGGTTATGTATTTGGACTCTCGAGTGTAAATGCAAATGCAAGTTATGTTTCTATCAACTATGGTTTCATTTTCAGTGTTTATAATTATTATAAAGTTATTGAAAACAATGGTCCAAAAACCCCTGAAGTAACACCCCAACTGGGAGATATTTTCAGGATTGAGCGTATAGGAAGTACCATTTATTATAAAAAAAATGGGGTGTTGCTCTATTCTACTCCAACCGATCCGAACAACAACTTAATGGTGGATATTTCCTTGAGTGGTGGCATGCAGATAACACGCCTGAAAACAGGTTATAATCCTATAAAAAAAGAACTAAGAGAAATGAGCTGTAGTATTCCGGAAACCGGAGCCAATTGCAATTTGATATATAATGGGAATTTCGATATTGTTAATGGCAACGAACCATTGCTTAATGGATTTCTTCTTAAAAATTCTTTTGAATTGAATAATGTTCCGGGCTGGAAACGTTTTGTAGGTACTCCCGAGATGCTCCCTTCATACGTTAACGCATCCAATTATAAAATTAATGGAAATACTGCAAGGATAACATCAATTATGAATTCTCAAGGAATTGATAAGATACAAAGTATAATCACCCATGCTAATGTTGAACCTCAGTCAAATTATATAATTAATTTTACTTATATCGTGCAAGGGAAAAATAGTCCAACTGGTATACAAAATACTGGAAGCATACAAGTTGGCTTTATAGACAATACATCATGGTTGAATGTATGTGAATATGTCAAACAACAAGAACTCAATGCCCTTCCAAATCCCATTTTAGCTATGGTTCCACCTTTTAATTTATTTTCATCAAATCAGGAGTTTACCTCCAAGGTATTAGAATTTCCAAGTAATGTACAAACATTTACAACTCCAATACAAGAATTTACCCAATGTATAAAACCAAGTAGTAATTGGGAATATATGTATATAATGCCAAGGCAACTTACCGAGGGAGCAATGGATGTTTATATAGATGACATTAAATTAATCCCGGTAAAATTAACACCCGACCAGACAATAAATTGCGGAGAATCTGCTACTTTAGAAATAGAATGTTTGTCTGAAATTTTACAATATGCTCATAACATTTCATATTTGTGGAGCACAGGTGCAACAACTCCGAATATAAATGTTTCACCAATTCAAACAACTAACTATACTTTAAATATTACTTTTCAGGACAATGATGGTGTAACTCACTCTTGTATAAATTTAGAAACTACTGTAATAGTTAAACCTATAGAATTTATTGTAAGTTCACAAAACTATTGTGGCTCCGAATGTAATGGAAAAGGAATTGTTACGCCACTTATCAGCACTATAGATTACATTTACAATTGGTCAAACGGAGAATACACTAAAGATGTAAATAATTTATGTGCGGGAACATATAATGTTATTGTTTCAACAAATAATGGTTGTTCATCAAACAAAACCATTGTTATTACAGAAGCACCTGCATTATCAATAGATTTTAGCGTTATTAACCCTACTTGCTCTGGTTTATGCAATGGAGAAGTAACAGCAACATTCTCGGGTGGCACCGCTCCATATAATTATACTTATGAATATTTATATGCAAATTCCGGACTTGTTGTTAGTCATTCAGGAACTACTTCCAATTATCATCATTTAACTAATTTGTGTAGTGGAAACTATAGTGTTGCAGTTACCGATGCTAATGGTTGTGCAGTATCAGGAAGCACAAATATTACTGAACCGGAAGCAATTTCATTTAATTTAATCTCAGTTAATCCATGTTCTGGTGCATGCAATGGCAGCCTGAAAGTAGAAACAATAACAGGCGGTACACCTCCATATTCAATTCTTTGGAGTAATAATGCAACAACCTATGAAATCAATGCTCTTTGCGCCGGTAATTATTTTGTTGTTGTTACCGATGCGAATGGATGTACATTAACAAAAACTTCTACTCTTACAATACAAGAAGGATGTGAAAATATATCTTCCTTAATAGCAATATGTGACACCCTTAATCCCGGTTATGTAATTGTTAATGCAACTCAAACTATAACTAATGATTGCGGCTTTTATTGGAAAGTAGAAGAAATCTATGCTTCAGGTGCAACTATTGATGGCACAGTTATGGATAATCCTTCAAATTGGTGGGAATACAGTATACGGGAGGACCACAATTTTCCTGGTTATTATGGTAATAGTAATACAACAACAGGAAATGGAATTTTTCTAGGTGGACACACGTATAAATTTACACATTGTGTTTGGTCAGCATGCAGTCCATGGAATTGTACTGAACAAGTTATGACTATGCCTCTATGTAATGGTATGAAAACAATAAAATATGAAAACAACCATATGGTACAATCCGAAACTGCAAATTCGGTTAGTAACAATGAAAGCATGAATTTAATTTTCTCTGTTTTCCCCAACCCCACCACCGGCAGATTTTATGTAAACGTTGGAAATTACAACAACGAAGAATATAAAATTCAGGTGATGGATATTATGGGAAGAACAATTTATGAAGGCAAAGAACAGGCTGCGCAGAAAGAAATTGATTTAAGCAACCAGCCAAAAGGAATGTACTTTGTAAGATTAATTGCAGACGGCAAAGTATATACCGAAAAAATTGTGCGTCAATAAAACAGCAAAACGTAGGGTAACTCTATCTGCACTCTATGTTCAAAAGCCATCTCTAAAAAGGGGCGGCTTTTTTAGTTGTGAGAGGTTGTCTTAAAACTCCGTGTAACTCTGTGAATACTCTGTGTACCTCTGTGTATCTTTTTTTATTACACAGAGAGCCACAGAGTTCAAAAAGAGATTAACAGAGAAAAATTTATACGATAATATACATTTATCATTATTTAATTTCTACCGATTGTAAATTCATACTTACCATTCACATCAAAAAACCAACCGTTGGTAAACTCCTTCACTTTTTATTTGTTTAGTTGCATTTCCTTTGCGGAAAATTTAAAAATCATAATGCGGAAGCCGAAAAGCAGATAGAGTAGGCAAAATAAAAAAAATAAAAAATTATGAAAAAGATTAGTTTATTTATTATTGTTTCTTTGATGATTGGAATTGTGCAAATATCAGCGCAAGTTATAAACATCAGCCCGTCAGCAGATGCTTATGTAACAAGCCGAATTAGTTACACAAGTGTAAATTATGGAAC